>JAZUFU010000090.1:0-5994 GCA_045640865.1 Acutalibacteraceae bacterium
AGGGCTACATTCTCGGCATGGACACATTCGCGCTCGGTCTTATCAAGGCGGCTGAAATCATTGAGGACGGCAGAATTGACGGGTTTATCAAGAATAAATACGCTTCCTTTGAGGACGGCATAGGCAAAAAAATCCGCGATGGCGACACTACCCTTGAGGAGCTTGCCGCTCACGCCGCTGAGCTTAAGGGCATCGACGCTCCCCTTTCGGGCAAGCAGGAAAGGCTTGAGGGCATTCTCAACGGAATTTTATTCGGATAATCGGTGATTTTATGAAAACTGAAATTGTAAAAGATATTCGTTACGGCAATCACGAGCGGCACGCGGTTGACATTGCTTTCCCCTGCGGAGCAACGGGCGATGTGGATTTGGTGCTGATGATTCACGGCGGCGGCTGGACGGCGGGCGACAAAAGCCTGTATCACGGTGAAATTGAAAAATTTGCCGAGAGCGGCGTTGTGTCGGCGACAATGAACTACCGCTATGCTTGTGAGAATGTGAGCTGTCTTGACATTCTTGATGATATTACCGCGGCACTTGCGAAAATCAAAGAAGTCGCCGCGCAAAAGGGCATAAAAATAAGCCGCGCGCTTCTGACAGGGCTTTCGGCAGGCGGTCATCTGTCGCTCCTTTACGCTTACGCGAGGGCAGACGAAGCGCCGATTCGCCCTGCGGCGGTGGTTGAGCAGAGCGGTCCTGCGGATATGTTCAGCGACGAGGCGGTTGAAAAATTCATCTATGACAATGAGGCAGGCGGCAGCGACGAGATTTTTCTTCTGTTTTCAAAATGCTGCGGCGTGAAAACAAATGAGGAAAACAGAAAAAGTCCCGATGTACTGGAGGCGGCGAAAAAAGCTTCGCCCGTGTGCTTTGTGGACGAAAACACCGTGCCGACAGTTATATGCCACGCGGTGAATGACAGAATCGTGCCGTACTGCAACGCGACCGCGCTCAAAAAAGAGCTTGAAAAGCACGGCGTAACGCATAATTTTGTGAGCTTCCCCACATCGGGGCACTGCCTCGAAAAAGACCCTGACAGCACTAAGGAAATGTGGCGGCTGACATGGGAGTATATAAATAAATATCTGACGGTTTTTAAAGGATAAAATGATAAAAATATCGCACCGAGCCAAGCGGCTCGGTGCGGTTTTTGTATTGAGTACGGGCGATTGAATCGCCCCTGACGACGAGTGCGGAAGATTATACGGAAATCCAACACGGCAGGGGCATTTAAAAGAAACTGTCAACTGCCGTTGACAGAATGTGTCGCAACCGTAGAAAATAATTCACTGGATTATTTTCTACTGCGATCCCTGCCCTACGACCGAGGACGGAAGATTATGCAAATAATTTGCAACAGGACGCCGAGGACGTCGTCCCCTACAAGCTCAAGTGCATATTTTAAAATATAAACGGTGAGTTTGTGTATATTTTGAACAGACAATCCCTCAGGGAGCTTCCGCACACAAGGGAGCCTTTTTTTCTCGGGGTTGAACCCCGAGAACGGGCGATTGGTCGCCCGCAGATTCGAGTAATTTACTGCGGTTTTGCGTATTTGTGCGGTACATTATCCGTTACGAGCTGAATGAGCTGTTCGGTGCTGACGATTTCGATATGGTCGTCGAGGAGAGCGACGAATTTCTGAAGATTCTCTGGCGTGAGCGACCACGCGTGAACGCAGATTGCCGAGTAGCCGTTGATGCTGTCGTTGTCGGCGACATACGAATTTATCTCCGCCGCATTTTCACACATCCATTCGTCGGTTATGCCGTCATAGTTTTCGGGAGACCAGAGAGTTTTTCTGACGGTGAGGAACGGTTTATCATCGCTGAACCAAACCCTGCCCTCGCCTGCGCCGTACATACGCGGGTCAAGGAATATTATTCCGCCATCGATGTTGTCAAAGCGTGAATAATAGCCGAGCTTTCTTGCGAACGCGGCGGTTTTTATCGCGAGCGGCTCGTCGTCGAGAATAGTTACAACTCTCATTCCGCTTTTGAGCATTGCGGCGGCAGTCTGAGTTGTGTAGAAATCCATGCTCTTTTCCTCAAAAGCGGATGGCAGAGCGTAGCCGATGCCCGACGGGCCTGTGATAATGTCAATATTTTCGTCCGCCGAGGTGTAGAATTCCCTGTTCATCGCGGGGCAGAGCTGACTGCATATAATCGGGAAGCCCCATGTCATGTGATAATCTGCATTAAGCGCAAGGTGGCGGTAAAACTCGGGCACGCCGTTTGTCATCCACTGAACATTGTCGCCGTCGGTGAAGATAAGCGAAATATAATGCTTGTCGGGCTCGGGAATGATTTTTTCGCTTCGTTCGGGGAGCGTGAAGTCGCTTTCCATGTTGCTCAGCACGCTGAGATTGTAGCTGTGGTCGGACGGGCAGATTGCAAAGCCGAGCTTTGAAATGAACTCGACAAATCTCTTTTCGCTCTCGCACCAGCCCATTACAATGCCGTGCTCAGCCGTGGAATTGAGGACGGTTTTTAAGAATTTTTCGCCCTCTTTATTGCTCTCGGTGTAGCAGATATACATCTTCTGCTGAATGGCGAAATCCCTCAGACCGTGAGCCGCGAGCTTTATGTGAATGATGCCCTTGTCGCTGAATTCGCCCTTATGCTCATTGAAGAAATTTTTAAGATAATCGTAGCTGTATTCGTCGTTTGAGATGTCTTTTTTGAGAGTCAGACCGCAGTTTTCGGCAAGCTCCTTTATCTCAACGGGAACGGGCAGCCAGCCGTAAAGCGTGGCGAGGTTGCAGGCGGTGTTTAGCCCCTCGGCGAACTCGGTGTCGCGGTAAAGGACATAGCCCGAATCCGTGATGCTGCTTTTGAATTTTTCTATCAGCCTTTCGGTCGTCCACTGTCTGCCGTTTTCATCGGTTCTGAGGATTGTTTTGCCCTGCTCCTCAAGCTGTGTGAGGAACTGCTCAGCCATCCAGCAGTTGGAAATGAAAATCTGAACTTTGTCTCTGTTGACAAGCCCCTGAAGGCAGCGGACGGTGTTGTCCTCCTCGGATCTTATATGCGAAGTGCTGATGACATAAATCTCGTCGGCAAGCTCTTTTTTATCAAAAAGTCCGCTGAGTTGTGAAAGCTCGTCGGCGGATTTCGCCTCGGGAATAGCGGGCTTGAATATGTTGAAAATGCCGCCGAAGCAGATAACCAGCGACACAAAAAACGCGCCGATTCTTGTAAAAATGCTCATAAAATAACCTCCCAATATTTTATTTGAGTATATCATAATAAAAATTTTTATGCAACAGAATTTTGTTTTTGCGGTTTTGAAACATTTATATTAAATTGATTTTTTATGTTCATTTTCAGAAATTCTGTACGCCAAAAACCGAAAATTTTTCCGCCGCCTTACTTGATTATTTTTTGATAAAAATGTAAAATATTTTTATCAAAAACGGAGGTGCTTTTATGATAAATATTATTTCAAAAATCGTTTCATTTTTTATGGCTGTGTGGGTGTTCATCTGCCCTCTGCCGAAAAATCCCGAAATGAATATTAACAAGGAAAACTGGAAAACAAACTACACTTACATTTATGTTCACGGTCTGTCGGGCTGGGGAAGCTATGACTTCCAGTACAAATTCATGCCCTACTGGGGCATGTTCGGCGGCAATCTGCTGAAATTCTTAAACGAGCAGGGCTTTGACTGCCGCGCCGCATCCGTTGCTCCCGAGGGAAGCGCGTGGGACAGAGCGTGCGAGCTTTACGCTCAGCTCACGGGAACGGTTACAGACTACGGCGAGGAACATTCCGCAAGGTGCGAGCACGAGCGCTTCGGCCCCGACTTCACGGGCAGAGCACTTATTGAAAAGTGGGATTCCAAGGATAAAATCAGCCTTATCGGTCATTCATTCGGTGGCGCAACCGTCAGAACACTCGTAAGCCTCATGGCGAAGGGCAGCGAAGCCGAAAGAGCCAAATCGGGCAAATCTGTCTCTCCCCTCTTCACAGGCGGCAAAGCGGATTACATCTATTCCGTAATCACTCTCGCCGCGCCGCACAACGGCACAACTGCCTATGGCACGGGCGGCACATCGAAAGACAGAACCGACGCTCAAAATGACAATGCCGCTTATGACATGCACATCGACAACGCTCTTGAGCTTAACAAAAACCTCGCTCTGCCCGAAAATATCTATTATTTCTCAATCGCCTGCTCGTCAACTGTCAAGAACGATGACGGCACATACAGCCCTGTCAACGCCAAAACCGAGGCTCTTTTCAGAAGCAGTGCTGAGGAAATGGGCAGCCTGACAGGCAAAACGGACGGCGAAATCGTCATTGACGAAAGCTGGCTTGAAAATGACGGCCTTGTCAACACCTGCTCGGCTCTTTATCCGATGTATCAGCCTCACACGGAGTTTAACTCAGCGAATGTCAAGGCAGGCACATGGAATGTCATGCCCGTTTATGACGGCGACCATATGTCGCTCCAGGGCGGTCTGTTTGTTAAAAATGATGTTAGAGCTTACCACGCAGAAATGCTGGATATGATTAACAGCCTGTAAGTCAGACTTCAGTGTTTACAAATCCGTTAAAACGGAGTAAAATAGATACATTACTGAAAGGAGGAACGATATTTATAAGTCAAGAGTAATCAGAGATTTTAACTGTATTTTTAAACATATTAAGCATTTACAAAAGTTAAGGAGAAATTATGAAAAAAGCATTTATGAAAATTCTTTCTGTGGCTCTTGTGCTTGTGATGCTTGCGGCTGTTGTTCCGATGAACACCGTCGCGGCGGACAAAATCATGAGCGCACTGCCGCAGGATAAACTGAGCTTCGGCGTAATGTCGGATATGCACTATTACCCGAAAACTCTGACGGACAATTACTGCGACAGCTTCATGTTCAGCTCAAACGCGGCTCTCGGACGCGAGGTTTATCAGTCGGAGGCTATTCTTGACTCCGCACTTGCCGCCTATGCTGACCACGCGAAAAAGAACGACCTCAAATATCTCGTTATCGCGGGCGACCTTACCTCAAACGGCGAGTACGAGGCTCACATTCAGCTTGCGAAGCGCCTTGAGCAGTTTGAAAAGGACACAGGCATACAGGTTATTGCCATCAACGGTAACCACGACGTTGAAAACCACTCAGCCGAAACATTCGCCACAGGCAAAAAGGCAAAGGAGAGAGTTCTCACTCCCGACGAGTTCCTTGAGGTCTATAAGAATCTCGGCTACGACATAGCCTACCACAAATACACACCGACAAGCGGCGAGGCAAACGGACTTTCCTACTCCGTTGTCGATGGGAACACAAGATTCATCGTCATGGACACAGGCATTTACAGCCCCGACGTTACCAAGAACGGCGAATACGCCAACGAGACCGCAGGTCTTATGACAGACGAGTTCCTTGACTGGGTACTTTCCGAAATCGACGAGGCGAAAGCGGCAGGTCAGACGGTTGTAGGCGTAAGCCACCACAACTTCATGTACCACACACGCGGCGAATACAGAATTCTGCGCGGCTTCGTTATCAACAACTTTGAGAAGCTCGGCGAAATCCTTGCGGACGCGGGAATGCACTACAACTTCTCAGGTCATATTCATCAGAACGATATTTCACAGGTAGTCAGCGACAACGGCGAAACTCTCACCGAAATCTGCTGCCCCTCACTTTCGTCTTATCCCAACTATTTCCGCGAGGCAACTGTTACCACGAGCCTCAACGGCAACTCAACCCTCGACGTCAAGGGCTTCGATGTTGACTGCGTAAAGCCTGTTGAGGTTAACGGCCATACATACGATTCGCCGTTTATTTACGAATCTCTCGGTCTTACATTCTTAGGTGAGGACGGCTTTGCCGACAAGGCAAGCCAGCTCATTCTTTCGCTTCTCAAGGGCTACGGCCCGACGCTCGAAAAGGAAGGCATTGACGGTCTTCTCAAGGGCTTCGGTCTTGACCTTAAAGGGCTTCTTGAAGGCTTCCTCGGCGACGGCGTAAAAATCGGCAAGCTAAGTCGG
>JAZUFU010000091.1:0-31691 GCA_045640865.1 Acutalibacteraceae bacterium
GGGACGCCGAGGACGTCGTCCCCTACAAGCTCAGTCTGAGCCATGTGGTTGTAGGGGTTGGCGTCCTCGACAACCCGTGGATTTTAAACAAAAGACACATAGAACACATACCGTGAAAAAGACCATAACAAAATTTCCGCATCGTCCTCACATATCAGAAATTATAACCGTGTTACCCCGAATATAAAAGACGGGCGATTGATAATCGCCCCTACCGACGAAGATGGAAAATTGTGCGGGATTTGAACGCGGGAGCGCAATGCGCTCCCCTACCGACAAAGACGGAAAATTGTGCGGATACAGAGCAAATAATTAAGATGGAATTTCAGCATCGTCCTCAAAACTGAAAAATCTTAATCATGGTACCCAGAATAAAAAGAACGCACGAGCCATTGCGGTTCGTGCGTTCTTTTTTATTCTTTTTTGCCTGCGGAGACGAGCGAATAATATGTTTTTGAGGTTGCCTTGTAGATTGCCATATAAATCACGCCGAAAATTACGAACGCGATTACCGACACAATTATTATCAACTCAAGATTATGCAGGTTGAATAGCTGTAGGATTTTCCATATCGGCGGAAAAGCAAAGCCAAAATGAAGCCCTGCAAACAAAAGCGGAGCGAAGAACACCGTGAGCGTCTGCGAATTGATGCTCTTTTTAATGTCGCGCTTCGTCATGCCCACATTCTGCATTACGCGGAAGCGTTCCATGTCCTCGAAGCCCTCGGAAATCTGCTTGTAGTAGATTATCATTGCCATGGCGAAGATGAACATTATGCTGAACAGTCCGCCGATAAAAAACAGGCCGCCGAAGGTTACATAGAAATCGTTTCTGCTCTCGGGCAGGCAGTCGGAAAAATAGCTGTAGCCGCCGTCCTCCCTGTGCACTTCGGGGATATCCGCAACGGATTTTCTGATGTCCCCGAAAACATCAACGGCGATTTCGTCCTTTTCTTTGAGGTCATAGCCGTATGACCAGCGTATTTCAAGCATCTGGTCGCCGTTGAAATCAGCAAGTTTTTCAAGCGGCTCAAGAACCTTTAAATCGTGAACAACCATCATAATTGACGGAATTGCGTCTGTGTTTGCTTCGCTGAATGTCGGATAATTCGGAAGCTCACCCTTGATTTTGAGCTTGACGCCGCCCATTTCAAAAACGGGCTTGTCATATTCACAGCGGATTGTATCATACATCGCCTCGTCAGCTTCAAGGGAAATATCCGCGCCCATGAGCCTGTTATATGTGCTTTCGTCAATGAAATAAAGTCCGCGCAGATTTTCAAAGGTTAAAAGTCCGTCCAGAGCTGTTGACGAGTCGGGATTGAGATTGCCGTTATCGAGAAGTCCGACGATTGAAGCATAGCCGTATTCAGTTACATTTTCGGGTTTTACGCCGTGCTGAGTGAAAATCTTTTCGTATTCGCCGCGCCACTCCCCTGTTTTTTTCTCATTAAGGTCGGAAACATGGTGAAGCTGAATTGAAATCTGATTTTCCTGCGGATAGCGTGCTTTTATCGCGTCCCCCGCGCCGAAATAGAGGCTCGCGGACGAGGCTATCATAACAAGCACCATTGTTGAAAGAATGCAGATTGACGCAAGGCCTGCGCCGTTGCGCTTCATTCTGTAAGCCATAGATGAAACGGAGACAAAGTGATTTTTCTTGTAATAATAATTTTTGTTTTTCTGTAATAATCTGCAAAGCGCGACCGAGCCTGCCATAAACAGCAGATATGTGCCGACGATTACCATTACAACAGCTATAAGGAACGCGAAAACGGCAGACAGCGGACTTTTGATTGTTGCCGACATATAGTAAGCTCCGCCGAGGAGCAGAACGCCGAGAACCGCTAAAATCCAGTTAGCCTTGGGCGGTTTTTCGCCGACATTTTCGCTTTTCATAAGCTCGAGCGGGTCTGTTTTGTGAATCTGAATGAGCGATTTAACAAGAAGCACCGCAAAAATAGCGAGAAAAAGCGTAACCGTATTGCCGATTGACTCAACGGGAACGGAGAATGTGTAGCTCGCCTGCTCCTTACAAAGATACAGCAGGCAAAGCTCCGCCATTTTTGAAAGAGCTATGCCGAAAACAAGCCCCGCGCCGATGCTTATTGCAGAAACGATAAGCGATTCCCACGCGACAATACGGCTGATGCCCTTTTTATCCATGCCGAGGATGTTATAAAGTCCGAACTCCTTATTGCGCCTGCGGATAAGAAATGAATTTGTGTAAATGAGAAATATCAGCGAAAAAGCGACGATTACAAATTTGCCCATTCCGAGTACGGTGCCCATATCGTTGCCGCCTTTTATGGCTTTGACCGCGGGCGAAACCGAAAGAAAGCTGATGATATAATACATCATCACCGAGCCGATGCAGGAAATGATATACGGAACATAAAGACGGCTATTCTTTTTTATGCCTGTAATTGCAAGACGGGGAAAGATTTTTTTCATTTTCTTTCACCGCCCGTTGCAAGCATTGTGAGAGTGTCTGAAATCTTCTGATAAAGCTGTTCGTTCGTGTCAGCTCCTCTGTAAAGCTGATGATAAACCTCGCCGTCCTTGATGAACAGAACTCTGTTTGCGGTTGCCGCCGCCTTGACGGAATGAGTAACCATGACGATTGTCTGACCGCTTTTATTGATGTCGCTGAAAAGGCGGAGCAGCTCGTCAGTTGACTTTGAGTCAAGCGCGCCTGTCGGCTCGTCGGCAAGAATGAGCTTCGGCTCTGTAATCAGCGCTCTTGCCGCCGCAACTCTCTGCTTCTGACCGCCCGAGATTTCATACGGGTATTTTTTGAGCAGAGTTGTGATGCCGAGGATGGTTGCAAGGGGCTCAAGGCGTTTGCTCATTTCCTTATGGGATTTGCCCGCAAGCACAAGCGGAAGATAAATATTATCCTCAACCGTGAAAGTGTCGAGCAGGTTGAACTCCTGAAAAACGAAGCCGAGATTGTCCCTGCGATATTCGGCGATTTCGGAATCCTTAATTGCGGAAAGCTCTCTGCCGTCAAGCACAACAGAGCCGCCCGTGGGCTTGATTAGCGCGGCAAGGATATTGAGAAGCGTGGTTTTGCCTGAGCCTGACTCGCCCATGACCGCGACATACTCGCCCTCGTCAACGGTGAAGCTGACATTTTTAAGTGCCTCCACCTTATTGCCGCCGAAGCGTGTGGAATATGTTTTTTTGATGTTGCTCACTTCAAGATAACTCATGTGAAGCACCTCCTGTTTGTATTTACAGGTATATTATAAGCCGCCGTAAAATGAATCGCCATTCAATCGGCTTACATTTTCGGCGGCAAATCTTACATTTTTGTAATATTTTTATTCGGGGTACCATAGTTAAAATTTTATGTCAGTGTGCTCGATGCGGTTTTTATATTCGGAGTACCACAGTTAAAATTTTATAGTTGTGTGCTCGAGGTGGGGGCGTGGTTATAATTTTTTATCTCGGTATGTGTTCTATCTGAATTTTGCCATAAATTCACGGGCTGTCGGGGACGCCAGCCCCTACAACCGCACACCGAAAAATTGTTGTAATTCCGCGGGCGATTGATAATCGCCCCTACCGACAAGGACGGAAAAATATACGAAAATCCAGCACGGCAGGGGCAAGCCCCTGCCCTACGGCATATCTTTTATCCGTGCATAGAAATCGAAACACGGGCGACACAAGCCCCTACATTGTCCGATTTATATACTGTGCAAAAATCATTCAGGTCTGTTCGTGTTCTGCTTGAGGTCAATGAGAATTCTTGTGCCTTTGCCAAGCTCTGACTCGGCTTTGATATTCAGCCCGAGATTATCGCACACGCGCCTGCAAAGATAAAGCCCGATTCCGCTCGCGCTCTTGTCGGCTCTGCCGTTAAAGCCCGTGTAGCCCTTTTCAAAAATTCGCGGCAAATCTCCCTCGGCAACGCCGATTCCCGTATCCTCAACGCAAAGAAAATCGCCGTCGGTCAGATAAATCTTCACGCCGCCCTCTTTTGTGTATTTTATCGCGTTGGAAAGCACCTGCTCAAGCACAAACGCGAACCACTTTTCGTCGGTTACGATGCTTTTATTCACAGGCTCATACTCCAGACGGAGCTTTTTGCCGATGAAATCCGACGCAAACCGTCTGATTGTCTGCTTAATAATGCCGTCAACGGCGTACTCTCTGAAAACATAGTCGGTGGAGGCCGAGTCAAGGCGGATAAACGCGAGCACCATTTCAACATAACGCTCAACGCGCATAAGCTCCGAGGAGAGCTTTCTTGCCTCGGGCGAGTCAACGCCCTGCAAGGTCAGCTTCATTGAGGCTATGGGCGTTTTTATCTGATGCGCCCACACGCTGTAATACTCGGTCATGTCGCGGTATTTTTCGTCGAAGCTGTCTTCAAGATGCACAGCCTCATCGCGCAGAAGCGCGATTATTTCGTGATAATCGCCGTCAAGCTCCCCCGAAGGCTCGGGAAGTGATGAAATCATATCCGCATTGAGCTTTTTTATGCTTTCAAGGGCGGAGTGATTCTTTTTAAACCGCAGAAATCCGAAAATGAGGAACAGAATTCCCGTAACGGCGCAGAGCGCGGCAGGATAAACCACCGCCATGAGCGGCAGGCGGTAAAGCAGGATTGACGCGGCAAAAATGCACACGAAAATGACATAAAGCAAAAGAATATTCTTTTTGAATTTCAGATATTTAAAAAACAGTTTCATTTTCACTCCGCAATATAGCCCGTGCCGAATTTTGTTGTTATGAATTTTTCAAGTCCAGCCGCGTCGAGCTTCTTTCTCAGGCGGTTGATATTGACCGTCAGCGTGTTTTCGTCAACGAAAGAGTCAGTCTCCCACAGGCGTTCCATGAGCTTTTCACGGCTGACGACCTTGCCCTTGTTTTCGAGCAGGCAGAGAAGAATTCTGTATTCGTTTTTGCTAAGCTCGATTTTTTTATCGTTATAGACAAGCGTGTTGTCGCCCGTATTGAGAAACGCGCCTTTATGAGAAAGCACGGGCGCGCCCGCGGCAAAATCGTAGCTTCTGCGAAGCAGAGCCTGCACCTTTGCCATGAGCACACTGCCGTCAAACGGCTTCGCGATGAAATCGTCCGCGCCCATATTGACAGCCATGACGATATTCATATTATCTGACGCGGAGGAAATGAAAATGACGGGAACATTTGAAATTTTCCTTATCTCACTGCACCAGTGGTAGCCGTTATAAAAAGGCAGACCTATATCCATAAGCACAATGTGGGGCTGATACTCGTTGAATTCCTGCGTAACTGAACGGAAATCATCGCAGATACGCACATCAAACGCCCATGAAACGGCAAGATTTCTCACCTCGGAGGCAATTCCCTCGTCGTCCTCAACAATAAACAGTTTATACATTTAATCACCCGAAGCAGATAATAACATAATAATGAAAAAAATTCAAGTTTATAGTCCGTATAATGCTTTTTTGATATTTTTCAGAATGCAGAATTTCTGATTTCTCTCCCTCAGTCTCGCTTTCGCTCGACAGCTCCCTCATCAGAGGGCGCTTTGTTTGTCTCACATTGACAGAAGGGCAGGATTGTTACAGAACATCGCAAAATTCACTCAAAACAATAAAAACGGGCAGCCAGATGACCGCCCGTGGTTTTGAAGTTTTATTCAGATTAAAGCTTCTTGCAGAATGTGAAGATTTCTGCGGGGATTTCTTCTTCGTCTGCTGAAATTGTGAAAACAAAATTCTTCTCAGCAACATGATTCTTGCTAAGAGCGTCAACCTTCTTGAGGAAAGCGCAAAGCTCGTCAAAGTCTCTTGAGCCGATTCTGAGTGTAGCGTCAACAAGAATATCTGTAATATCGTGGTCGCCTGCGCATACGCCGCAAAGGAAGCCGTAGAAAGCGTCAAATCCGCTTACGCCGTAATGGTCTGTGTCAACAAGACGGGCGCGATAGTTAACATCATAAGTAAGTTTGGGCTGCTTCTCTATACATACAACATTGCCGTTGGAAGCTTCGATAGCCTCGTTAACCTTTTCAATGAGTAATTTTGTTTTGCCTGAGCCTTTACGACCCAAAATAAGTGTAATCATAATTAGTCCTCCTGAAAATATTTAAAATCCGTGCTTTTGTGTTTTACACGAAATTTAAACGAATTATCTGCCGAGTCTCTTTTCAAGCTCAGCCTTCTGCTCCTCATAACCCGGCTTGCCGAGCAGAGCGAACATATTTTTCTTATAGCTTTCTACGCCGGGCTGGTCAAAGGGATTGACACCGAGCATGTAACCGCTGACAGCGCACGCCTTTTCAAGAAAATAGATGAGCATGCCGAGGTCATATTCATCCATTCTGTCAAGCTCAATAACGATGTTGGGAACTTCGCCGTCTGTATGAGCAAGAACTGTGCCCTCAAAAGCCTTTTCGTTGACGAATGAAAGATTTTTGCCCGCAAGGAAGTTAAGACCGTCAACATTGTCTTTATCCTCGTCAATAAGAACCTCGCAAACGGAGTTTTTGAAGAAAACAACCGTTTCAAACAGCTCTCTTTCGCCCTGCTGAATGTACTGACCCATTGAGTGCAGGTCGGTTGAGAAAACCGCGGCCGCAGGGAAAATACCCTTGCCGTCCTTGCCCTCGCTCTCGCCGAAAAGCTGCTTGAACCATTCATTCATCATTGTGTATGACGGCTCATAGCTTACCATCATCTCAATCTTTTTGCCCTTGCGGTAAAGAATGTTTCTGATAGCGGCGTACTTAAGGCAATCGTTCTTGTCAAGGTCAGAATCGCTGTATTTAACCATAGCGTCCTTCGCGCCGAGCATAAGAGCGTCGATGTCAATGCCTGCAACAGCTATCGGAAGAAGACCTACCGCCGTGAGAACGGAATATCTGCCGCCTACATTGTCGGGTACAACGAATGTCTGCCAGCCCTCGGAGTCGGCAAACTTTTTGAGTGTGCCTTTTTCCTTATCGGTTGTGGCAAAAATTCTTTCTTTCGCGCCGTCCTTGCCGTATTTCTCCTCAAGCATTCCCTTGAAAAGTCTGAAAGCAACGGCGGGCTCGGTTGTGGTGCCCGATTTTGAGATAACATTAACGCTGAAATCACGGTCGCCGATAACTGCTTTGAGCTCAGCGAGTGAGCGTGAGCTGATTGTGTTGCCCGCGAAATAGATTTCGGGTGTGTCCTTGGGCAGAGCATTGTAATTCTGCGATTTTATGAATTCAATCGCCGCTCTTGCGCCGAGATAGGACCCGCCTATACCGATAACAACAAGAACGTCGGAATTGCCCTGAATTTTTTTAGCGGCAACCTTTATGGCTTCAAACTCAGCCTTGTCATAATCCTCGGGGAGAGTAAGCCAGCCGAGAAAATCACTGCCTGCACCTTTGCCGCTTTTGAGAAGCTCCTGCGCTTCTGCGGCTTCAGCCTTGACGGCGTTAAGCTCGTCAGCTGAAATAAAACTTTTAAGATAACCTGTGTTAAGACCTAACGGCATCTATATGCCTCCATTTTCATTCTAATTATTATTTATTATAACCTTTAATGCAGATTTTTTCAAGCGGTAAACGCCAAATTTTAGCTTAAAACAGGAATTATTTTGAAAAAACTTTTATATAGTCTGTTAAAACGGACAAAAATGTATTTTTTTCAACATAATGCGGCGCGCTGAGCACATAAGAGCCGAGAAGCTCGCCGTCAAGGCTGATGTCGATTTTGCCGAGCTTCTGCCCCGACTCCACGGGAGCTTCAACGCTCGCGGCAAGCGATATATCCTGCACGATGTCGTTTTCCCTCCCCTTCGGGATAAGCACGCTGAACGACGCGGGGAGCTGAGGCATAACCGTCCTCTCTCTGCCGTTTTTTATGTTCACCTCGGCAAGCTGACTTGTGCTGACCTTCGGCGTAACCGCCGACCAGTTCGCAAAGCCGTAATTGAGCATGGCTTTCGCGCTCTCAAATCTGTCGGTGCTGTTATCGCTGCCGAGAACAACGGCGATAAGCGAGGTGCCGTTCCTTTGAGCTGTGGCGCACAGACAGCAGCCTGCCTTTGAGGTCGTGCCTGTTTTAAGTCCCGTGCAGCCGGGATAGAATCTCACGAGCTTGTTTGTGTTGACAAGCTGAGTTTCGCCGCCGCGCAGGGAATCCATCCAGATAGTTGTATATTTTGTGATGAATTCGTGCGTCATAAGCTCTTTCGCCATAAGAGCAATATCGTAAGCGGTGGTTTTATGGTTTTCGGCGGTGTCGTCAAGTCCCGTGCAGTTTTCAAAATGGGTGTTTTTCATGCCGAGCTGAGCCGCTCTTTCGTTCATCATGACGATAAATGCTTCCTCACTCCCTGCCGTAAGCTCCGCAAGAGCGGTGCAGGCGTCATTTGCGCTATAGACAGCCATCGCCTTAAAGAGCTCATCGACGGTCATGACTTCGCCTTCCTTGAGCCATATCTGCGAGCCGCCCTTTGAAACGGCGTTTGCGCTCGCGGTAACCTTATCTTCAAACGAAATTTTGCCGCTGTCGAGAGCTTCGCTGACAAGGAGCATTGTCATGATTTTGGTAACGGACGCAGGATAGAGCTTCTCGTTCATGTTGACATTCATAAGCACCTTACCCGAACAGCCGTCCATGAGCACGGCGGATTTTGCCTTGACCGTAACGGGCAGAGCCTGCTTTTTGTCGGCGGCATTCACGGGAACAACAGCCGAAAAGACAAAAATAACACAGAATAATAAAACGCTGACAAATTTTTTCATAAAAAAACGCCTCCCGATTATATCTATTCGGAAAACATTAAAAAATATGTGGAAATTTTGCGCTGAATAGTGTAAAATGTATTTATACATAATTGAGGAGTGATATGAATGAAACTGTCAACCCCGTTAAAGGCTCTTGCCATAGGCGGTGCTGCCTATGCCGCCGCAAGCGGTCTTGTATTTTATGAGCTGATGGATAAAAGAGCGAAAATCCCCACGCTTGCTTTTCAGATGAGCATTAAGGGCGTTGAGCCCGGAATCGCCGATGACGACGAGCGCGTTGTATGGTTCTATAATCAGAATTTTGAAGAATTCGAGCTTATCAATGCTGACGGCGCGAGGCTGAAAGCGTATTATCTGCCTGCCGACAAGCCGAGTGATAAATTTCTTGTATGCTCCCACGGCTACAGGAGCAACGGCAAGGCTGAGTTCAGATTTGCGGGAAAATTCCTGCACGACAGCGGCTTCAATCTTTTCATAGTTGACCACCGCGCCGCGGGCGAAAGCGAGGGGCAGTACATAACATTCGGCTGCAAGGAAGCTGAAGACCTGCTTCTATGGGTGAAGTTTGTCAACGAAAAGTTCGGCGAGGATATACAGATAGGTCTTTACGGCGTTTCAATGGGCTGTGCCACAATCACAACCCTCTGCGGCTGTGAGGACTTGCCCGAAAATGTTAAATTCGCCGCCGCCGACTGCGGATATACGAGCGCGAAGGACGAATTTTCGTACAATCTACAGAAGGTTCACATTCCCGATTTTGTAATAATGAATTCCGTGGATTTCCTCAACCGCAAAATTTCGGGGTGCAGTCTTGATGACATGAATCCTCTGCGCGCCGTTGCGAAGTCAAAAGTTCCGATTCTTTTCATTCACGGCGCAAAGGACGATTTTGTACCCGTTGCGATGGCGCAGATGCTTTATGACGCCTGCCCGACCGAAAAGGAACTTTTCATCGCCGAGGGCGCGGCTCACGCGGAAAGCTATCAGCGTCAGACCGAGGAATACGAAAAGAGATTCACTGAGTTTTCAGAAAGATTTATGAAAGAAACAGTTAAGGAGTAATTTTTATGCGTTTTGGAGTATGCACAGGCATTGAAGATGCCGAACAGTTAAAATATGCCGCCGAAGCAGGCTTTGATTATGTTGAATGCAGATTCGGTTTTCTCGCAACCGCAACCGATGAGGAATTTGAAGCCGCAAAGGCCGCACTTAAAGAGGCAAATATAAAATGCGAAGCCGCCAACTGCTTTATCCCCGGTGAATATCCGATTTCGGACAGCAGCTGCGACAGAGCAGGTCTTGCCGCTTATGTTGAAAAAGGCATGAGCCGCGGAGCGGAAATCGGGCTTAAAACAGTCGTTCTCGGATCGGGCGGAGCGAGGAGAATCCGCGAGGGCGTAACCTACCGCGAGGGATTTCTCAACATCAGCTCAATTCTTGCCGAGGTTATTTCGCCTATCGCGGAGGAATACGACATTACGGTTGTTATTGAGCCGCTCAGACTTAAGGAATGCAACATCATCAACACCGTCAAGGAGGGCGTTATGCTCGCCGCTTCCTCAGGTCAGCACAACATTCAGGGACTTGCCGACATTTATCATATGTTTGAGTCGGGCGATACATACGACGACATCAGAGATTTAAAGGGCAGTCTTCTGCACGCCCACATTTCATATCCGCCGCAGGACGGCTCACACGAGCGTTATTATCCCAAGAATATGGACGAGTTTGACTATGCAGGCTTCATTGACGCGCTCAACTTTGCGGGCTGTGAACGCTGCTCAATCGAGGCGGGTTGCAAGGATTTCAAGGTTGAAATCGCCGCCGCAGGCAAGGTTTTTGACGAGCTTAGAAAAATCTGACAGATATAACACACAAAAATTAAAGCACAGAGAACAGTTGACGCTGAACTCTGTGCTTTTTTGAGTTTAATTTGAAAAAACGGGAGATTGTGCGAAATTGAAAAAGCGGGAGCAATTTAATCTTCAAGCAGATAGCCGAGCATTCTTTCGGGATTTTCGAGGAACGCTTTTGTGGTTATGAAATGCTCCGTTTCACGGTAACTGACTTCCTGTATCCCGTTTTCTGAGAATTCAAGAATCTGCGCGTCGGGAAACGCCATTAAAATCGGAGAATGTGTGGCGATAATGAACTGAGAGTCGTCCTTAACGAGCCTGTTTATCTCCGCAATAAGGCTAATCTGCTTCATCGGCGACAGCGCCGCCTCGGGTTCGTCGAGAATATACACTCCCCTGCCGCCGAAACGGTTATGGATAATTGCAAGAAAGCTCTCGCCGTGGGACTGCTCATGAAGCGAAACACCGCCGTAGGAGCTTATCACGGGCGGAGCTGACGCAGGCTGAGAGTCCATTTCATCTATGTTTGAGGCAACATTATAAAGGCTTTCCGCACGGAGGAAAAAGCCGTCCCTCGCGTAGCCCTTTTTGGAAAGTCTGATGTGTTTATAAAGCTCTGAGTGCGTCTGAACGGTGGAAAAATTAAAGTTTTTCGTTCCGCCCTCGGCGTTAAAGCCGTAGGCTACCGCGACAGCTTCAAGCAGTGTTGACTTGCCCGTGCCGTTCTCGCCGACGAAAAAGGTTACTCTTTTATTGAATTTTATCGTCCTTTTCTTATGGAGGTACCTGATTGCGGGCAAATCGTGAAGATACGAATCCCTGCTCACATCATCAAAAAGAACGAGCGAATCAATATAATTACTGTCCATTTTTTCTCCGAAAAAAACGCCCGAAGCGCGTCGGCTTCGGGTGCTTTTGTTTAAAATGAATTAGTCAGCAAGCTCTTCAACAACAGATGCTTCGGGAGCGTTCTTCTTAACGCTTTCGATACCGTTGAGGCAGCCGGCCTTTGCCTTGTAGCCTTCGGATACTGCGATGATTTCGCCGTTTCTTGCCTTAAGACGGAAGCGGAACTCGCCTGCCTTGTCAGCATACATTTCGAACTTGGGATGCTTAACAGCCTCGAAGCCCTCAACTGTCTGATCCTCTACATCGCCAGCGCAGCTGGTGCGAACGCTGTCAACGCCGTTTTTGCAAGCTGCAAGTGTCTTATAAGTCTCTGATGTAGCGATAACCTCGCCGTTGCCTGCTTTAAGGTTAAATCTGAAACCTGTCTTTGTCTCTTTAATTACGAATTTGCCCATAATATTGCGCCTTCTTTCTTTAATTCATCAAGAATCTGCCGCATTAAGCCGCGCAGATATCCTTGTTGTTAATTATATACTGTTTTCTTAGTGAAATCAATACTTTTTTGTAAAATTCTGCTTTATCTTTCCTCTCGGAAGTAGGAAAGTCCGAGGCTCGCGGGGGGCTGGAACTCACGCTTCTGAAGCATGCTGATGATTACAAGAACGATGATTGTAACAGCATATGGTGCCATCTTGAAGAGCTCCTGCGCGCCCATTGAAAGACCGGGGATATAGTTGTGGATAATGAAAAGTCCGCCGAAAAGGATTGAGCCGAAAATGCTGATGTTCGGTCTCCAGATTGCGAAGATAACAAGCGCGATTGCAAGCCATCCTCTGTCGCCGAAGCCGTCGTTTGACCATACGCCGCAGGCATAGTCCATAACATAATACAGACCGCCGAGACCTGCGATAACGCTGCCGATGATGATTGAAACATACTTGTATCTTTCAACATTTACGCCTGCCGCGTCAGCTGTTGCGGGGTTCTCGCCTACCGCGCGGAGCTTAAGACCTGAGCGTGTTTTGGTGAAATAAATCGAAACGATAACAGCGATTATAACCGCAACATAAGCAAGGAAGCTGTATGAGAAGAATATATCGCCAATAACACCGAGCTTCTCGGCAAAGGGAATTTTAGTCTTGAAGCAAAGGCTTGTTTTGGAAAGGGTGATTGACGGAACATCAAGACCTGAGAGCTTAATGAGCGAGCCGCCGAAGAAGTTGCCGAAGCCTACGCCGAAGGTTGTGAGCGCAAGACCTGTAACATTCTGATTTGCTTTAAGGGTAACGGTGAGAAGCGCGTAAATAATGCCCATTATGGCTGAGCCGACAACTGAGCAGAGAAGAGGAATAAGAACCGCAAGGAAGGAGTTCATATTCGCCGCGTTCTGCTCATAGAAGAACCCGCCGATAACGCCGCATATGCCGCCGACATACATTACGCCCGCTGTACCGAGGTTAAGATTACCGCTTTTTTCGGTGAGGATTTCACCTGTTGAGCCGAAAAGAAGAGGAATACCCTGAACTACCGCACGCTGAATAAATGCAACTACCATCAGTTTTTAACCTCCTTTGCTTTTTCACGGAATTTAACCTGATAATTTATAAAGAATTCGCTGCCGATAATGAAGAAGATGATTATACCTGTGAGAATGTCTGAGAATGACTCGTTTAGACCGAAAATCATTGAGATTTCGCCTGCGCCCTTCTGGAGGAAAACGATGATGAACGCGGTGAGAATCATATAAATCGGGTTGAACTTGGCAAGCCATGAAACCATGATTGCGGTGAAGCCGCGGCCGCCTGCCGTATCACGGGTTACGGTGTGGTCAGTACCTGCGACCATGAGAAGTCCTGCGATACCGCACAACGCGCCCGAGAGAATCATTGTTCTGATAACTACCTTTTTAACATTGATGCCGATGTATTTCGCTGTGTTTTCGCTGCCGCCGACTACTGAAAGCTCATAGCCGTGCTTGCTGTATTTAAGATATACATACATAAATACTGTAAGGAGAACAACGATTACTATGTTGCAGAAATATTTCTGATTGAATACTGTGGGGAACCAGCCTGCGTTGGTGGTGGGGTTGATGATGCCGATATGACCTGAGCCCGCAGGAACAGACCACTCGAAAACGAAGTACGAAACTATCTGAATGGCGATGTAGTTCATCATCAGAGTGAAAAGCGTTTCGTTAGTGTTCCACTGAGCCTTGAAGAATGCGGGAATGAAGCCCCAGATTGCGCCTGCAAGCACGCTTGCGAGCACCATTACGATTATCAGCGCCCAGTTGGGCATTTTGTCGTCAAGGAAAATCATGCAGGTTGCGGCGGCAAGAGCACCGACAAGAACCTGTCCCTCAGCGCCGATGTTCCAGAATTTCATCTTGAAAGCGGGAGTAACGGCAAGGGCGATGCACAGAAGAATTGCTGTGTTCTGAGCGGTTGACCAGATTTTTCTTTCTGTTCCGACCGCACCTGAAATCATTGTGCCGTAAACCTCAAACGGATTTTCGCCTGTAACAAGTACGGTGATGATACCGCAGACGATAAGAGCGGCGATAACAGAGATTATTCTGATTATCCACGCCTTACCAGAAGGCATACCGTTTCTTTTAACGATATGGAAAAGAGGCTCTTTATCTTTATTTTTCATCTGAATCGTCCCTCCTTCCCTTTGTCATAAGGATACCGATTTCTTCTTTGGTGGTGTTTCTCGCATCGACAACGCCTGAAATTTCGCCCGAGCTGATAACAACGATTCTGTCGCAAAGCTCAATGAGAACATCAAGGTCCTCGCCGACGAAGATAACTGATGTGCCTTTTTCTTTCTGCTCGTTGAGCAGGTTGTAAATCATGTAAGATGAGTTGATGTCAAGACCTCTTACGGGGTAGGCAACCATGAGAACTGAGGGTGAAGCGGCGATTTCACGGCCGACGAGCACCTTCTGAACATTACCGCCCGAAAGACGGCGAACGGGAGTAGTCGCGCTCGGAGTAACTACCTCAAGGTCGGTAATAATTCTTTCCGCAAGGTCGGTGGGCTCTTTCTTCTGAAGGAATACGGATTTGCCCTTCTTGTAGCTTCTGAGCATCATGTTGTCGATGATGTCCATATTGCCGACAAGTCCCATGCCGAGTCTGTCTTCGGGAACGAATGAAAGACGGATGCCCATTTCTCTTATCTGAACGGGAGTTTTGTCTCTCAGATTCTCTTTCTTGCCCGTTTTCGCGTCATTATAAATAATTGAGCCGTGGTTGAGATGGCGGAGACCCGCGATTGACTCAAGCAGCTCACGCTGACCGCTGCCCGCGATACCCGCGATACCGAGGATTTCGCCCGAATAAGCGGAGAATGAAACATGGTTGAGGATATTGACGCCCTCACGGTTGTTGTAGCTGATGTTTTCAACAATAAGGCGTTCTTCTTTCTCCTCGATGTCAGCTCTTTCGATATTGAGGTCAACCTTTTTGCCAACCATCATTTCGGTGAGGATTGACTCGTCAGCGTCGCAGGTGTTGATTGTACCGATATAGACGCCCTTTCTCAGAACGGAAACCTTGTCGGAAATTTCAAGAACCTCGTTGAGCTTATGAGTGATAATGATGATTGACTTGCCGTCATTCTTCATGTTGCGGATAACATTGAAGAGCTTTTTCGTCTCGTGAGGAGTGAGAACTGCGGTGGGCTCGTCAAGGATGAGGATATCCGCGCCTCTGTAAAGAACCTTTATGATTTCAACTGTCTGCTTCTCGGAAACTGACATCTCATAAATTTTCTTGTCAAGGTCGATTTCAAAGCCGTAAGTGTCGCAAATCTTTTTAATCTGCTTTTCGGATTCTTTAAGGTTGAATCTGCCCTTTTTGTCAATACCGAGAACGATATTTTCAACAGCGGAAAAAACATCAACAAGCTTGAAGTGCTGATGAATCATTCCGATGCCCAGAGCGAAAGAATCCTTGGGTGATTTAATAACAACCTCGTTGCCGTCAATAAAAATTTCACCGTGGTCAGGGAAATAAATACCCGCGAGAATATTCATGAGGGTAGTTTTTCCGCTGCCGTTTTCACCGAGGATAGAAAGAATCTCTCCGCGGTCAACGGTAAGTGAAACGTCCTTGTTGGCAACGATATTACCAAAGGTTTTGGTAATATTTTTTAACTCGATTGCCGGTGTTGCTGCCACTTTTTTTCCTCCTTTGTATGTGAACATCTTATTTTTCAAAAAAATGCTGAGATTTTTATTTCTGCCTTTTAGTTTCGGGCGATTGATAATCGCCCCTACTTTCATTTTTTCACTTTTTACTATTTATTATCCTCGGCAGGGGCAAGCCCCTGCCCTACTTCTTGCCTTGGGAAATCATCACAGTAAAAATTTATATTCGTAATACCCCTACGACCGAAGACGATATATTGTGTGAAAATTTAACGACGGGACGCCCGGGAGGTCGTCCCCTGCAAGCCATATTACAAACAGTGCATTTTGTAGGGGTTGGCGTCCTCGACAACCCGCAAATTCTTATCAACAATCCCGTAAGAAATAGGAAATTTCAGCCCTTTTTTCAAAAATAAAAAACCGCTATAGGCGGAGCAGGTGCCCCGCCTATAACATTTTTTAAGGGATTAGTATTTCTCGTTAAGAAGAGTGATGCCGTCGATGCGAAGATCGAAGTAAGGAGCTGAACGGAATTCTGACTCGTGGAAGAAGCCGTCCTTAACAACCTCTGTGTCGGGTGTGTAATCAGCATCTGTATCACCGTCAGCCTTGTAGGATTCAACAGCTTTACCGCCTACAGTGATAAAGCCTTCCTTAGCTGTGTCGAATACCTTAACTTTGCCTGCTTCGAGGTCAGCCTTAACAGCGTCGATCTTAGCCTGTGTGCCTTCAGCAGCAGCCTTCTCGTTAACCTCTGTAAGAACTACAGACTCAGTTGCGAGTGTGCCTGTCCAGTCAGCGTCGATTTCTTTGCCGTTCTGAACGCAGTCGATGATGTACTTGTAGTAGGGAACCCAGTTGATTCTGGAAGAAATGATGAAGGTGTTGGGGCACTGAGTTGCTGTGCTTCCGTTGTAGGAAACGTCGGGGATACCTGCTGTTTCGCAAGCTGTGGGAGCACCCATTGAGTCAGCGTGCTGGCTGATAAGGTCGCAGTCTCTGTTGATAAGGGTCTGAGCTGCTTCTTTTTCAGCTGTTTCATCATACCAGCTGCCTGTGAACTGAACGTCCATAACAACGTCGGGGCAAACTGACTTTGCGCCGAGATAGAATGATGTATAACCTGAAATAACCTCAGCATAAGTGTAAGCGCCAACATAACCCATCTTGGGAACGTCGCCCTTAAGCTTGCCGGCTTCTTTTATCTCGTTGAGCTTGAGACCTGCAGCAACGCCTGCAAGGTAACGGCCTTCGTAGATAGAAGCGAATGCGTTATGGTAGTTAGCAAGGTTCTCTGTGTGAGCCTTTGTACCTGTTGCGTGGCAGAACTGAACCTCGGGGAATTCCTTTGCTGCTTCAATCATGAAATCCTCATGGCCGAAGCTGTCAGCAAATACGAGCTTACAACCCTGGTCAACAAGCTGCTCAGCTGCGTCTGTGCAAGCTGCGCTCTCGTCGATGTTGGTCTTGATAACTGCTTCAACGCCGAGCTCTTCGCAAGCTGCTTTTGCAGCGTCAAGGAAGTTCTTGTCGTAAGTTGAGTTTTCATCATGAAGGAAGATGAAACCTACTTTAAGAGCTTCTTTCTTTTCTTCGCCGCCGTTCTTACCGCTGCAAGCTGCAAATGTGCAGGCTACAAGAACAACGGCAAGGAGAATTGCTAAAATTCTTTTCATTTTGTTTTCCTCCGCTTTCTAAAAAATATTTATGTGCAAATAATATTGCCGAAATCAGTTGCGGAAAGTAATCTTTCCGTCGTCGGTCATTGAATCCACAATAGCTAAGGATTCAACCCTGACGCCTTTTGCTCTGAGCGCGTCGCCGCCGCCCTGATAGCCTTTTTCGATAACCGTGCCTGTGCCGACAACCTGCGCGCCCGCCTGCTCAACAATTTTGATAAGGCCGTTGAGAGCCTCACCTTTTGCGAGGAAATCGTCGATGATAAGCACCTTATCGTCAGAATGAAGATATTCCTTTGAAACAACCGCCGTGTTGACCGTGCCGTGGGTAAATGAGGCGATTTCTGCGGAATAAACATCATCTGAGATATTTTTTGACTTGGATTTTTTTGCAAAAACAAGCGGCACCCGGAAGTACTTTGCGACAAAGCAGGCTATCGCTATACCCGAAGCCTCAATTGTCAATATCTTAGTAACTTCACAGCTGCCGTATAATCTGTAAAACTCTTTGCCTATTTCGTCGAGCAGTTCAACATCCATCTGATGATTAAGAAAACTGTCAACTTTCAGAATATCCCCGGGGTACACTTTTCCGTCTTTAATAATTCTGTCGATTAAAAGCTTCATAATGCAAAATCCCCCTCAGATATTACCTGACAGGGGATATTATACAATATATTGTAGATTTTTGCAAGTATTAAATAAAATAATTCTTCCAAAAAGAATAAACAGAAGAAATGATTTTTACAGCATTTTTGATAAACTTATATATAAAATCCAAAAAACTGAGGTTGTTTTCAACGGGAACGGTATCGTCCGCCTGTTCTTCTGCTGTCGGAGCTTCCGTCTGCGCTTCTTCCTGCGCGGTGAGGTGTTTCGGAGTCTGGTCGATTAAGCACACATATTCGCTGAAAGCGTCGTTTGTGATAAATGTGCCTGTCTGCTGCGAAACGGTGCTTAAAAGAAGTCCCGCCTGCTCGAGAAGCGTTACATCGTCGCCTGTTACAACGCCGTCTCTGTCAGCGTCCGCCGCCTCGAAAAGAATGGCGTCTGTGTTCTTTTTATTGAGCAGACCGAAAAGCATTGTAAGAACTATAAACGAGTCCTCGCCGTCATAGAAACCGTCGTTATTCACATCG
This sequence comes from Acutalibacteraceae bacterium, assembly GCA_045640865.1. Lineage (GTDB taxonomy): Bacteria > Bacillota > Clostridia > Oscillospirales > Acutalibacteraceae > CAG-488. Next base: position 18,413 of record JAZUFU010000091.1, read on the forward strand.
CCGTAAAGGAAAGTTCTGTAGGAATAAACGGGAGTGTCTCCGCACATAACCGTCGCGTGAGTGCCTGTGCCCATGTAATTTCTGTCATATTCAAGATAATATCCGTTTGCGGCGGTAAGATAGCCGTCAAGATTTGTCAGTCCGCTTTGGATACCGCGGATATAATTGTCCTCGCCTATTTCCGCGCCGTTAATCGCCGACACGGGTGAAATTTCAGTTAAAGTCGCCGTGCCGTTTGATGAAACTGTAGCTTTATAAATAACAACTCCGCTGTTTTCGCTTTCTTCGGCAAGGAAGCCGACTCCCTCGGGAAGATAAATATAATAATTGCTGTCATCTTTATGACTTCCGCAGATATTCAGATCCATATCGTTGAGAAGAATTTTATTCACAGATTCGCCCGCGATTTTACATTCATAAACGATGTCGCCCTGATCATTAACGGGATAAGATTTGTATTTCAGCCCTATGCCGTTGCCGATTGCGGGTGCTGATCCGCCGCCGACCGCCTTGACAGAGCCGCCGTTGATAACGACATCGCCCATGTCGCCGTACCAGCCGCCGCCGATGCCTGCGCCCATATCGCCGCCGATTGCCGTTACCGTGCCGCCGTTGATAGTGATACTGCCGCCGTCGCAGGTGTCTCCGCCGCCGATGCCTGCGGCATAGCTTCCGCCGCGAGCCGTAACATTGCCGCCGTTGATGATGATTGTGCCGCCGCTTCCGCTGCTGCCGCCGCCGATACCCGCGCTTTCGCTTGTGCTTTCGGCAATAATTGTGCCGGAGTTTATAATCAGCGTGCCGTTTGTCGCGCCGCTGCCGCCGCCGATGCCCGCCTGACCCGCGCTGCTCGCTTTGAGAACGCCGTCGCCGTTGAGAGTAACCTGACTGTCGTCAGAGATTTCAAGCCCTGCTCTCGCTCCGCCGCTGGTGAGAGTATTGGTGCCTGTGAAGAAAATGTCCGCTTTCGCGCCGTTTTCAACTCTGAACGCGCAGAGGAAAGCGTTGTTCATTGTGATTGTTACATTTTTCAGAGCGATATAGTTTTCGCCGCCGCTGACTGTAATGGTGTGGGTTGTGGGCTGAGTACCTGCCATGTAAATGCAGTAGCCGCTTGCGTCGGCTGTAGTAATTCTCTGACCGAAATAGCCGTAGCCTGAAACTGTGCCGTCGCCGATAACGATATCACCTTTGTCGATATAAAGCGGTGTGAGGTCTTCAAGCTCCACCGCGAAGGCAGGCATGAAAGATGCCGAAAGAAGAACCGATGCAAGAACAACACATAGAATTTTCTTAAATGATTTCATAACAGGACTCCCCTTTTTAGTTTTTATATATTATAACGCACAAAAGATAATTTGTAAATAAAAAGGCAAAGGATTTATCGGGTTAATAGTGTCAGAAAATGCGGTGATTGGGCGGTGCATCGCAGGGGCGATTGTTCGCCCGCGGATTTACGGTAATTTTATTTTGAGCGATTGCCTTCCTCTTTGAGGAAGGGGGACCGCCGAACGGCGGTGGAAGGAGTTGTACGGTAATTCCAAAACTCCCTCAGTCTCGCATTTGCTCGACAGCTCCCTCGGGGAGGGAGCCATCCTCTGAAGACGGAAGATTGTGCAAAAATTTACGGGAGCGCAACTGCGCTCCCGTAAATTAAAATTCATCGTTGACGAAGCAGCTCCTGAACGGGAACGCGTCGTAAAATGCTTTGTTGTCATTCATTATCTCAATGCCGCTCATGTATTTCAGCGCATCCGCGTCTCTGATTCCGCTGAGGAATATTTTTGACGCGGCGTATGGCTCAATCATAATATCAGCTGAGCTGCCGCCCTTTCTCACCTGCGCTTTACCGTTTTCGTACTCAACGGTGAAAACGCCGCTGTTTTTTATCAAGGGGTCAATGCACCTTACCGAAAAACTGCCGCCGAATGACGGATATTCCGCCTTTTTAAGCACGGATTCAATGTCGAGAATTCTTGCCGAGCCTGTGCTGAAGAATCGCATTGAAACATATTTTTCGGGTGAAATCAGATAGAGAAGCGGTGAATTTTCGCTTATTTTTGAAAAATGAACATATTTCTGATTGCTGTCAAAGGCGCGCAGGAAACCGAGTATCTTCAAAAGAGCTTCTCTGTTGAGATATTCAATTTCCTTTACGAAAACGGTCTCCTCTTTGCGGTTGACGCTGAATGTGATATACGCCGAGTAATCGTCAAGAACATATGTATAAAGCATTGACTTATACGGCTCAAAGGTAAAATATTTCGCGTCCCTGCGCTCAAAGGCAAGGCGGCTTCTTGACGCTGATTTGTTGTAAAGCTCAAAGAAACTTCTGTTGTCCTGCTCCTCATAGAGGAAAACATCGTAGCATCTCGGAATATTCATAAATTCCGAAAACGGAACGCAAAGCTCGACGGCTCTGCCAATGCTTTCGTAGCCGAACTGCCTGTAATACGCAAACGAGAACGGATAAAGAATGCTGATTTCCGCGCCGTTGTTATATTTTTCCTCATTGAAAAGGTTGTTGAAAATTGTGCTGACAGCTCCCTTGCGGCGGTACTCGGGCTTGGAGGCAACTCCGCCTATGGCAAGGCATTTCAGCGTATTTTCGCCGAAAAAGCTTGTCCTTTCCTCAATTTCCATATCCGCCATGAGGGTTTTATTGTCGTCGGCAAACGCACCGAGCATAAACTCCTGAGGAAGCTCGCAGGCTTTCGCATCAAATTCGGAAACGAATGCCTGAGAAGCAACCTGCTCGTGCTGTGTAACGTCATCGGTGGTTAAAGGTCTTATAATCATATAATCTCCTCGCAAATTACGCGGCAATAAAGCTGATAACCGCGCCTAAGAATTTTTTGTAAAGGTCAATGATGAAATCTGTGATTCTGGTGATGAGCGCGAAAATGTCAAACGGCTCCTTGTAATCGTCGGCTATGGGCGCAAGTGTGTTGTCGTCATAGTCGTAAATCATGAACTGAGTGTAGCGCGCGGAGTCAAAAACGGTTTTCTGAGTGTCGGAATCCGCAAGCCGGAAGATGAAATCGGTAGTTTCGCCGACATTGTAGTCAACGTGCGCCTGATCTTTGATAAACCATGTGCTGTCGGGGTACATACAGGTCGAGGCGTCAATCACGCCGTCCGCTGAGAGGTGGTTATGGCCGTCATTCACTTTCTGAGTGTAGTTTTCGGGCAGAGTACAGCCGAGGTCGGCGCAGAACGCACCTGCCGAAGCGTACTTCACATCAATGAGCAGGTCGTTGTTGAGGTCGCTGCTGTGGGAAACGGGCAGAGCCTGCATATTGTACTGACAGACAACATAAACGCCTGTGCCGTCAGCCTTTGCCGCGTCAAGAATTTCCTTTGCCTTAGACTGAACATTGTATATGTAATCATCACAACGGCTGATAACGGCGGCATTTTTGTCTTTATCGAGCATGAACGCCTTTGAGCTTTCGTAATCCTCCGCGGCGATAAGGTCGATGATACCGGGCATTTTGCCGAAGGTGTCCTTCAAAAGGAGGTCATAAACATCGTCGAGCAGGGAGTCGATAACTCCGTTTGCCCAATCGACAAGCACATCGGCAACGCCGACTTTATCGACAGCGTACATCAGAGCCTTGAAAAGGAATTCCTTTAAATCGCCCTTGCCGAGGTTGACGACTCTGCGGATAAGAGCCTCTTTATCGAGGTACAAATCGCCCTCAAACATATCACCGACGGCGGCAACGCCCTGAAAAGCGGTTGAAAGAAGCATGAAGTTCTTGATTGAAGCGTGGCCGTATTTATAAAGATAAGCCATTGAAACCGTGCCGCCCATGCTGCAGCAGGCGAGATTGACTTTATCACAGCCTTTTTCCGCTTTGATTGACTCAATCAGCTCGTTAAGCCCGTCCGCGTGGCAGAGCGGGTCAAGACGCCAGTCATAGTTATAAAAATACACATTTTCCGCACCGTATTTCTGAACGGCGGCGTTAAGTATGCCCTGCTCGTCCTTGGTCTCGTCAGCATAAACCCATTCAAAGTCAGCCATTGAGGTCGGGAACTGCGGAGTCTGAATATTATAAAGGGAGTCGCCGTTATCATCGCATTTAAGGTATTCAAAGGTTTTGTCAACGGCTTTGAGAAGTGCCTTGCCGAAAGCGGCTTTGTCCCTGTCAAGGCAGAGCTTACCGAGGGGCAGAACAAGCTCTTTGCCGAGGGTGAGGAATGAGTCGCCCGTAAGTCCCCATACCTTCTGCTCGTTTTCGGTGCCGTAATCCTTATAAAGCGGCAGAACATCCATGCCCGTTACAAGCACAAAAGGTACGGTCTCAGCCTTTTCGGCGTAAGCAACCGTGAAAACGCCCGAGAGAAGAACAACGCAGAGAATAACCGATAACAGCTTTTTCATTTTTATCCCTCCACTGTGAGTTTGGCGAAATTCGCCATGAGTTTTTTCGTGCCTGCTTTGTCAAAAGCGATTTCAAGCAGGCAGTCATTGGCAACAGCCTGAACGCTCAGGACAACGCCTGTGCCGAAAATCTTGTGTTTGACCGTGTCGCCGACCTTGAACTGAACTGTCGGGGCAGTCTTCGGCTTCGGAGCGGAAGCGGCAGGCTTTGAGAAGCCTCTGTTGATTTTGTTGCGTGAATAGTAGGAATCCATCGGGCTGTCGGCAGAGAAGTCGGAGAAAAATCTGTCGGAGCTTTCAGCTCTGCCCGAGGCAAGCGAGGTCGCGCCCGTCTGCTCCACAAGCTCGTCGGGGATTTCTTTTAAAAATCTTGACGGGGCGTTATGTGAGGTTGAGCCGTAGAGAAGCCTTGTCCTCGCGTAAGTGAGGTAAAGCAGGCGTTTCGCTCTCGTTATGCCGACATAAGCGAGTCTGCGCTCCTCCTCAACATCTGACGGATTGTAGATTGACTGGAAGCCCGGGAAGATACCCTCCTCCATACCGGGGATGAAAACAACGGGAAATTCAAGTCCCTTTGCGGAGTGGAGCGTCATCATTGTAACCGTTTCGCTTGACGAGTTGTAGTTGTCAATATCGGTCATGAGGGCGATTTCCTCAAGGAAGCCGTTCAAGTCAGCCTCTTCGTTTTCGTTCTGATAGCGAAGGAGGTTATTTTTAAGCTCGGCAAGGTTGCCCATTCTGTCCTCATAAGTTTCCTTATCGAGTGAAAGCGAGGCGTAATACCCGCTCTTTTTGAGAATAAGCTCAAGAAGCTGGTCAAGCTTGAGGTTTTCCGCTTCCTCCTGCATTTCTTTTATGAACGAGGTAAACTCGAGCATCTTTTTTGACGCGCGGCTGAGCGCGGGGTATTCGTCGGCGTGAGAGATAGTCTCAAACAGGCTCGTGCCCATACCTGCGGCGATTTCGGCGGCGTGGTTGAGTGATGTTTCGCCGATTCCCCTTTTGGGCTCGTTGATAACACGGCGAAGTCTGACATCGTCATTTTCGTTATTGATAACTGTAAGATACGCAAGAGCGTCTTTGACCTCTTTTCTTTCGTAGAAGCGAAGACCGCCGATAATTCTGTAAGGCACGCCAGCTCTGACAAACGCGTTTTCAATGTTGTTTGACTGAGCGTTCATTCTGTAAAGCACGGCAATATCGTTCCAGCTCTTGCCCGAAGCAACCTGAGCGGTTACGGTGTCGGCGATATATTTCGCCTCGTCGTTTTCATCATAGCAGACGTTGACGGTTATCTTGTCTCCCCTGCCGTTGGAGGTCCACAGGCTCTTACCCTTTCGCTGAAGATTGTTTGCAATAACGGCATTTGCCGCGTCGAGAATATTCTGAGTCGAGCGGTAATTCTGCTCAAGTCTTATGACCTTTGCGTTGGTATATTGGTCTTCAAAGCTGAGAATGTTCTCAATCGTCGCGCCGCGGAAACGGTAAATGCTCTGGTCGTCGTCGCCGACAACGCAGATATTTTTATAGCCGCCTGCAAGCAGCGAAGTGAGCATATACTGAGCGTGGTTGGTGTCCTGATACTCATCGACCATGACATATCTGAACTTATGCTGATAGTATGTTCTTACCTCCTCGTTGTTTTCGAGGAGCTTGACGGTGTTATATATGATGTCGTCAAAGTCCATGGCGTCCGCGCTTTTTAAAAGCTTCTGATAACGCTCGTAGGCTTCGCCGATTTTTTTCATTCTGAAATCGCTGCCTGCCTGACGGAGATATTCCTCAGGCGAAATCATCTGGTCCTTGGCGTTGCTGACCTCTTTTAAAATGACCTTGTGGGAAAGCATTTTATCGTCAATCGCAAGGAGCTTCTGCACCTGCTTCATGACGCGCTTTGAGTCGTCGGTATCATAAATCGTGAAATGATTTGAGTAACCCAAAGTGTCGCCGTAACGCCTTAAAATCCTCGCGCAGGAGGAATGGAACGTGCTCGCCCATATATCCATGGCCGCGTCGCCGAGCATACGGGCAAGTCGCTCTTTAAGCTCGGTTGCCGCCTTGTTGGTGAAGGTTATGGCGAGGATTTCCCACGGTCTTGCGGGCTTAACGCACAAAAGGTCATAGACGTCGAACAAATCGACGCTGTCGTCTTTGAGATATTCGCGCATAAGCGCAACATCTTCCTCGGTCGGCTCAAACTCGCAGTAATCGGAATTATAAGCCGAGCCGTATTTTATTAAATTTGCTATACGGTTGACAAGAACCGTGGTTTTGCCGCTGCCCGCACCTGCAAGAAGCAGCAAGGGGCCCTCTGTTGTGAAAATAGCCTCTTGCTGCTTTTGGTTCATCTTTTGAAAATCTTTTTCAATTATGCGGCGGCGAAGTTCAAGGAATTCGTCTTTTAACATAATTTTACCTTCAAAATATTATATTGAAATTTCGTGAGCGATTTTGTAAAGCTCAAGGTCGATGCTCTTTTTCATGTTGAGAGCTTCAAAAATATCGTAGTCAACAATATCGTTCTTCTGAGTAGCTACAACTCTGTTGCCGATACCCTTGAGAAGAAGCTGAACCGCATAGTAGCCCATACGGCTGCCCATAACTCTGTCTTTAACAGAGGGAGAACCGCCGCGCTGAACATGACCGAGGATAGTAGCTCTTGACTCAACGCCTGTTTCAGCCTCAATGCGCTTTGCAAGCTCCTCAACGCCGCCGATACCCTCGGCAACAACGATAACGAAGTGCATTTTGCCTGTTCTCTGAGTTCTGCGGATTCTCTCGATTACGTCGCGGTTGAAATCATACTCAACCTCGGGAATGAGAATTGATGTTGCGCCGCAGGCAAGACCTGCGTTAAGAGCAAGATAACCTGCGCGTCTGCCCATAACCTCAATAACTGAGCAGCGGTCATGAGAAGCTGTTGTATCTCTGATACGGTCAACCATGTCCATAATTGTGTTAAGGCAGGTATCGTAGCCGATTGTGTAATCACAGCAGGCGATGTCGTTGTCGATAGTGCCGGGAATGCCGATGCAGGGAATTCCTCTGAGTGAAAGGTCGCGCGCGCCTCTGAATGAGCCGTCGCCGCCGATAACAACAAGACCTTCAATGCCTCTCTCTTTGCATACGCTGATAGCCTGCTGCATGCCCTCTTCGGTAGCAAATCTGGGGCTTCTTGCTGAGAAAAGCTTTGTGCCGCCGCGGTTGATAATATCTGAAACATCGCGGAGATTCATAAGAGACATCTGATTGTCCATAAGTCCCTCATAGCCTCTTTCGATTCCGTAAACCTCAAGACCGTTTTCACATCCTGAACGAACAACAGCTCTGACAGCCGCGTTCATGCCCGGAGCGTCGCCTCCGCTTGTAAGAACACCGATTTTTTTCATTGTTATTTCCTCCTTGGGTTGTCTTGATTACATGACAATATAACTGTCTAAATAATGCGACATTAAACGATATTTTACTACACATTTACTTTTATGTCAATCTGTTTGATGACCGTTTTATGTAAAAAAATGAAAATTTGTTCAGAAACTTTTATTTCATAACCACATTTTCGTCGCCGAGGAGGTTTTTAAGCTCAGTAATCAGCGGCGTGTTGAGGTAAACAAATTTCTCTTTCGGCAGTAAAGTGTATTTTCCCGTGTCGTTATAATAGAAATACACAGGCGTATTGCCGTCGAAAATATCGAGATACTGCTGAGCCTTTTTAATTCTGCTGTCGTCAGCTCCCGTGAATCTTAAGAAAATGCCTTTTCTTATTCTGTTGCTCTGCGGTTTTTCCTCTTTTTTATTGCTGTAATATCCTTTGGGCGCGGCGGCTGAATCGGGACTTTCCGCCATCATGCAGACGAGCTTTGCGTCCTCGTCCTCGCGTATGCTTACCCTGCCCGAGAAAACGTAAATCTCGCCCTCTTTGAGAAGATGCGATATTGACTGATAAATCTTCGGGAAAACGAGAAGTTCAACAGAGCCTGTCATGTCCTCAACGGAAACATAAGCCATTGTGGTGTCATTCTTTGTTATTTTTTTCTTAACAGCCGTAATTATTCCCATTATTCTGATATGCTCGCCGTCGGAAAATTCACACTCGTCCTCCCCTGTCAGCCTGCATATCTCGGCGCATTTCAGCTCCCCTGCTCTTTCAGTATATGCAGACATGGGATGCCCTGATAAAAAGAGACCTGTGGTTTCCTTTTCCATTGAAAGAAGCTCGGACGCGGGGAACTCGTCAATGCTCTGAAGTCGAGGCTCAATATCCTCCTGCGTGGCAACGCCTGTATCAAAAAAGCCTATCTGACCGTCAAGATTTCTGCGCCGTGATGAGTCAAGAGCGGTGATAATTTCGTTCATTCCGAGGAGCATACTGCGGCGATTAAGCCCCAGCGAGTCAAGCGCGCCGCACTTAACAAGGCTTTCAACCGCGCGTTTGTTGAGGTCGGTGCCCTGCATACGCTTGCAGAAATTATAGAAAGAATAAAATTCGCCGTTCATTCTTTCCGAGACAATGCGTGAAATCAGCCCTCTGCCGAGATTTTTAACAGCGAGCAGACCGAAGCGGATATTATTGCCGCTGACGGTGAAGCCCTCGTTGCTCTCATTGACATGGGGCGGCAGAACCTTTATGCCCATTCGGGAACATTCGTTGGTGTAAGCCGCAACCTTTGAGGCGTTATCGAGCACGCTGCTCAGAGGCGCCGCCATGAACTCGCACGGATAATGACATTTGAGATAAGCGGTGCGATAGACGACATAAGCATAAGCCGTTGCGTGGGATTTATTAAAAGCGTAAGACGCGAATGATGACATATCGTCAAAAATATCGTTGGCGTTATTTTCGCTGATTCCGTTATTCACACAGCCGCCGACGAACGCTTCACGCTCTTTTTCCATAACATCGTGCTTTTTCTTTGACATCGCGCGGCGCACAATATCGGCGTGTCCGAAGGAATAGCCTGCAAGGGAGCGGAAAATCTGCATAATCTGTTCCTGATAAACCATGCAGCCGTTGGTAACATCAAGAATGGGTTTCAGCATATCCGCCTTGTAGTGAACATCCTCGGGGTGGTGGCGGTTGTGGATATAGGTGTCGATTGAGTCCATAGGGCCCGGTCGGTAAAGGGAAAGCACCGCGATAATATCCTCGATATTTTCGGGCTGAAGTCCCATTAGAACGCTTTTCATTCCTGCGGATTCAAGCTGGAAAACGCCGTCTGTCTGCCCCTTTGAAATCATGGCGAATGTGGCTTTGTCATCCATATTCACCTTTTCAATGTCAAAGTCGGGCTCTTTGCGGCGAATCATTTTAACCGCGTCGGAAATAACGGTAAGCGTGCGAAGACCGAGAAAATCTATTTTAAGAAGACCTAACTCCTCAAGAGTGGTCATTGTATATTGCGTAACGGGAACATTATCGTTAAGCGACAGCGGAACATAAGACGAAACGGGATCGCGCGTAACAACAACGCCTGCCGCGTGGGTTGATGTATGACGCGGCATTCCCTCGACTTTGCGCGCGGTGTCGATAAGCTCCTTTATTTCGTCGGAGGACTCATAAAGCTCCTTGAACTCGGCGCTCTTTTTAAGTGCGGCGTCAAGTGTGATGTTAAGCTCCCTCGGCACAGCCTTTGAGACCGTGTCGGTTACGGCGTAGGAAACGCCGAGCGCTCTGCCGACGTCTTTAATCGCCGCCTTTGCCGCAAGCGTTCCGAAGGTAACAATCTGAGCAACTCTGTCCTCGCCGTACTTGCCGATAACATAATCTATGACCTCGCCCCTGCGCTCATAGCAGAAGTCAACATCAATATCGGGCATACTTACCCTTTCGGGGTTGAGGAAACGCTCAAACATGAGGGCGTATTTCATCGGGTCAATGCCTGTAATGCCGAGGCAGTAAGCAACAATACTGCCAGCCGCCGAGCCTCGACCGGGGCCGACGGGGATTCCGCGTGATTTCGCGTGATTGATAAAGTCGCTGACTATGAGGAAATAATCAACATAGCCCATGTTTTTTATAACATCAAGCTCGTAATTGAGACGCTCGAAGTAGGATTTATCGTAATTTTCGCCGTAGCGTGAAAGAAAGCCGTTAATGCTCAACTCTTTAAGCCATTCAAAATGGTCTTTGCCGTCGGGAACATCAAAATCGGGAAGCTTCGTGTTGCCGAACTCAAACTCAACATTACATCTGTCGGCGATTTTCTGCGTGTTTTCAACAGCTTCGGGAATGTGAGAGAAAGTCTCCGCCATCTGAGCTTCGCTTTTTAAATAGAATTCCTCTGTCTCGAAGTCAAGCCCCGTGTCCTCGTCAACGGTTTTGTTGGTGTTGATGCAGACGAGCACTTTCTGAATTCTGCTGTCCTCTTTATTGACATAATGAACATCGTTCGTGGCGGCAAGAGGGATTCCTGTTTCTTTGGAAAGGCGGATAAGCTGCGGCTCGATTGAAAGCTGCTCTTTAAGCCCGTGATTCTGAATTTCAAGGAAATAATTGCCCTCGCCGAAAACGCTGTTATACCACAGCGCAACTTCCTTTGCCCTGTCGTAATCTCCGCTCAGGAGCGACTGAGACACCTCGCCCGCAAGACAGCCCGAAAGAGCGATAAGACCGCCGCTGTACTTTTCGAGCAGCTCTTTATCAACTCTCGGCTTTGTGTAAAAGCCACTTGTCCAGCTTTCAGACACCATGTAGGCAAGATTCTGATAGCCGACATTATCTTTACAAAGGAGAATGAGGTGGTAGCGTTCACTGTCGAGCGCGTGAACCTTGTCGTGCCTTGAGCGGGGCGCGACATAAACCTCACAGCCGATTACGGGCTTTATGCCCTTTGCTTTTGCCTTTTTATAAAAATCAACCACGCCGTACATTACACCGTGGTCAGTTATCGCAAGTGAATTCTGCCCGAGCTCGGCGGCTCTGTCGAGGACTTTGTCAAGTCTGCACGCGCCGTCAAGCAGGCTGTATTCAGTATGAAGATGTAAGTGCGTGAAGCCGCTCATAAGTTCACCTTATTTCTTCAGGTTTTCCGCAATTTCCATGATTCTGTCAAGTCGGTGCTTGACGCCCGAGCGTGAAAGCGGAGTTGAAAGCGTTTCGCCGAGCTGTTTTAATGTCATGTCGGGATTGTCAAGTCTCAGCTTCGCAAGCTCCTTGTATTCGTCGGGCAGGGTGTCTAATCCCTGCATTTTAATGATAAGCTCAATCGCCTCAACCTGTGCCATGCCCGCCTTGACGGAGCGTTCAATATTGGCGCACTCAAAATTAACCTTGCGGTTGACGCGGTTGCGCATATCCTTTTCCACTTTTATGGACATGATTTCAAGTGCCGATATCTGCGCGCCGATAAATGTGAGCATATCCTCGATGCTCTCGCTGTCTTTGATATAAATAACATACGCGCCCTTGCGCACGATATATTTCACAGAAATATCCGTTTCGCCTATGAGCGTATATAAATCCTGACTGAGCTTCATAAACGGAATGATAAATTCAAGATGATAGTTTCTTGACGGGTCGGTAACAGTTCCGCACGCAAGAAAAACGCCCCTCATGAATGCCGAGTAACAGCATTCATTCTGGAGGTTGGCGCGGTTGATTCTGAGATTCAGCTGATTCATCGCGTGCCCGAAAAAGTCAAAGACCTTTTTAACATCTGCCTGTTTTCTTATTTCAAACTGAAATTTGCTTTTATTCTGCTGAACTTCGCAGAGTCTTTCACCTAAGACCTCCGCAAGCAAATCGCACACATGACGCGCCGCAAACTCGTATTCCGTAGAAAATCTGATGCTTCTTGACGAAAATGATTTGCCTGTTATCAGCGCGCCGTAACATTCCGCAATTTTACAGCACTCCTCCGCCGTTTCGGTTACACGGCATATTTCGCTTTTAACATCCCCCGAAAAAGACACAAAAACACCCTCTGTTATTTCAAAATATCTCTGTGGCCTTCAGAGACGTTGTAATTCTGCTGTTTAAGATGCTCGCTCATTTTGTTTGCGAAGCAGACTGAGCGATGCCTGCCGCCCGTACAGCCGAAAGCAATTGTAAGATGACTCTTGCCCTCGTTGATGTAAAGAGGCAGAAGAAAATCAATCATGTCATAGAGCTTCCCCAGAAGCTCCTTCGCTTCGTCAAACTGCATGACATAATCGGCTACGGGCTTTTCAAGCCCTGTGTGAGTTTTGAGCTCCGCAACATAAAACGGATTCGGAAGACATCTCACATCAAAAACAAGGTCGCAGTCAGACGGCAGACCGTACTTGAAGCCGAACGACATACAGTTGATGTGAAGAGCAGTATCCTGATTTTCGAGCAGAAGCTCCGCAACCCTGCGCTTACACTCGGCGGCAGGGAGATTTGACGTATCAAGATAATAGTCCGCAACGCTGAGAATCTGGCTTAAAGTTACTCTTTCAATCTGAATACATTTTGAAAGAGAGCCGCCGTTTTCGCTCATGAGCGGATGAATACGCCTTGTCTCTTTATAACGCCTTACGAGTGTTTCATCGTTGGCGTCAATGAAAAAGATTTTGTAAGTATAACCCGAGTCCGCAAGGCAGGAAAGCTGGTCGGATATTTCATCAAAATGAGCACCCGAGCGGACATCAATAACAATCGCGACCTTTGAGTAGGTCTCGGAAGCGTTGTCAAGCAGCTTTGAAAAGGTGGGCAGAAGCTTCGGAGGGAGATTGTCAACGCAGAAATAGCCTAAATCCTCGAGCGCATCGACGACCTTTGATTTGCCTGCGCCCGACATGCCTGTTACAATTAAAATTTCCATAGTATCCTCCTGAATTTTGCCCTTGCCGTGTTAAGTTTTGGTGATATTTTTGGTAGGGGCAAGCCCCTGCCCTACAGCTTTTACTTTTTCACTATTCACTATTACA
>JAZUFU010000092.1:0-20566 GCA_045640865.1 Acutalibacteraceae bacterium
TTGTCTTTGAGATCCCAGAGCTTCTGAGAAAGGTCAACATAATAATTATGCGGCTTCTCAAAGCGGAGAACCTCGTCCCACAGCGTGTCTATCTGCTCCTTGCAGTAGGTCTTGATATCCTCAAGTGCGGGGAAATCATAAACGCACTTTCCCTTGTCAAAAAGCTGAATGAGCAGCGGACGCGCGGTGTAATTCTCGACTATTTTGCGTTTCCATGTGAAGTCGCGGTCAAAAAGCTCGTAGGGCTGTGAGTCGTCAACAACTTCATCGTCAAGTGTGATGAGGTCGGCGAAGCATTTACCCGTTTCGTTGTCGTAAAATCTCCAGATTTTCTTGCAGCCGGGAATTGTAACCTTAGCAACATTCTCGCTGATTTTGATTTTCGGAATCATCTCGCCCTTTTCATTTTCAACGGCGCAGAGCTTATAAACACCGCCGAAAACAGGCGCGGAGGACGCGGTGATAAGTCTTTCGCCGACACCAAATGAATCAATCTGCGCGCCCTGGTGAAGCATATCCCTTATAACATACTCGTCAAGTGAGTTTGAGGCTACTATCGCGCAGTCGGGGAAGCCTGCTTCGTCGAGCATTTTTCTTGCTTTAATCGTGAGATATGTAATGTCGCCGCTGTCAATGCGGATGCCCTTCGGTCTGAAGCCGCGCGGAACAACCTCCCTGTTGAACGCTTCAATCGCGTTGGGAATGCCCGATTTGAGGACATTGTATGTATCGACGAGGAGCGTACAGCTGTCGGGATATTCCCTTGCGTATGCGCAGAAAGCGTCAAGCTCCGTGTCAAAGAGCTGAACCCAGCTGTGAGCCATTGTGCCGACCGCTTTAACGCCGAATTCTCTGTCTGAAATCGTGCAGGCGGTACCGACGCAGCCGCCGATATAAGCCGCTCTCGCGCCGTATATCGCGCCGTCATAGCCCTGCGAACGGCGTGAGCCGAATTCCATGACTCCCCTGCCCTTTGCCGCGCGTACAATTCTGTTTGCCTTTGTGGCGACAAGGCTCTGATGATTTATAGTAATAAGCACCATTGTTTCAATAAACTGAGCCTGAATAGCAGGGCCTCTTACGGTTACAATAGGCTCATACGGGAAAATCGGCGTGCCCTCGGGAACGCACCAGACATCGCAGGCAAATTTGAAGTTGCGAAGATAGTCAAGGAACTCCTCGCCGAAGCCTCTGCCTCTGAGGTAGTCGATATCGTCCTCGTTAAAATGAAGCTCGTTGAGGTACTTCACAAGCTGCTCAACGCCTGCCATGATGGCAAAGCCGCCGTTGTCGGGAACTTCTCTGAAAAACATATCGAACTGAGTCATTCTGTCGCCGAGTCCGTTTTTGAAATAGCCGTTCGCCATGGTTATTTCGTAGAAGTCGGTGAGCATTGTAAGGTTTCTTTCTTTTAATCTGTCTGTCATAACCGCACCCCGTTTTCGTTGAATTTTTTTAAATGTCCGTCAGAAAACATCTGAAAGTTTGTGGTGTATTATACCACAGACCGGATTTATTTTCAATAAAATTACATATATTATTAAAAAAACGGTAAATTTTGTATTTTTCTTTTTTCTGAAATCGCAAATGTTACACTTACAGTACAATTTTTTGCTTAAAAATGGTGTTTTTTTAAGATTTTTTTAGTTTTTTTTCTATTTTGACTATATTTTTTTTGTACTTATGGTATAATAATTGCATATCTCAGCAGGTGCTGTTATTCTATATCGAAAGTAGGTGTACCCATGAGAACCAGAGAGCAAAAGCTTGGTGCTAAGAACATTGTAGGCGCCAAAGTTGAGCAGCAAAGAAAGAGTATTGGTATGAAGCAAAAGGATCTGCTCGCTCAGCTTCAGGTCAGGGGAATTGACCTTAATGCATCCGGACTCTCGAAGCTCGAAGGTCAGATAAGAGGAGTTTCTGACTATGAGCTTAAAGCGCTTGCGGAAGTTTTAGGCGTTTCCGTTAACTGGTTACTTGGTATCGAAGATAAGGCTTGACTGAAAAGTGAACACAATCTTTAAAGGAGCTTGAAAAAACAGGCTCCTTTTTGTTGACATTTTTTTTGCTTTGTTGTAAAATAAACAGGATATTTTGAAACCGCAAAGGAGTTTTTCACATGGCAATTTTCAAACCCTTCAAGGCCGTAAGACCGATACCCGAAAAAGCAAGCGAAATCGCCGCTCTCCCCTATGATGTTATGAACAGCGAAGAAGCTAAGGAAATGGTTGTCGGCAAGCCCTACTCATTCCTTCACGTTGACAAGGCTGAAATCGACTTTGACCCGATTCCCGAAAACATCTACACTGAGGAAATCTACCTCAAGGCAAAAGAGAATCTCGCAAAGCTCGTTGAGGACGGCGTTGCAAAGCAGGATGAGACAGAGTGCATTTACATCTACCGTCAGATTATGAACGGCAGAAGCCAGACAGGTCTTGTAGGCTGCACAGCAATTGACGATTACATCAACAACATCATTAAAAAGCACGAGCTCACAAGAGCTGACAAGGAAGCTGACAGAATCAACCATGTTGACTACTGCGACGCCAACACAGGCCCCATCTTCCTTACATATAAAAAGAACGACTGCATAAGCGCACTTGTTGAGGGCTGGAAAGAGAGCCACGCTCCCGTTTATGATTTCGTAACAGACGACGGCGTTGCGAACACAGTTTGGGTAATTGACGACGCTGAGGTTATCAAAGCTCTTACCGAAAAATTCGCGGGCGTTGATTATCTCTACATCGCAGACGGTCATCACAGAGCTGCTTCCGCTGTTAAGGTTGGTCTTAAACGCCGCGAGCAGTTCCCTGATTACACAGGTGCTGAGGAATTCAACTTCTTCCTCGCAGTTCTCTTCCCCGAGAATGAGCTTGAAATCATGGACTACAACAGAGTTATGAAAGATCTCAACGGCAACACAAGCGAGGAATTCATCGCAAAGCTCAGCGAGAAATTCACAGTTGAGGAGTACGGCAAGGACGCTTACAAGCCCGAAGCAAAGCACACATTCGGCATGCTTCTTGACGGCATGTGGTACAAGCTCACCGCGAAGGACGGCACATTTGACGACAGCGACCCCGTTGCGAGACTTGACGTTTCCATTCTTCAGGAAAACATGATTTCCCCGATCTTCGGCATTGACGACCCGAGAACAGACAAGAGAATCGACTTCATCGGCGGCATCAGAGGTCTCGGCGAGCTTGAGCGCAGAGTAAACACAGACATGAAGATTGCGTTCTCAATGTATCCCACAACCCTCGAGGATCTTATGGATATAGCGGACGCAGGCAAGATTATGCCCCCGAAATCAACATGGTTTGAGCCGAAGCTCCTCAGCGGACTGTTCATTCATAAACTTTCATAAAAATAATAATGCGGGAGTTGTTAAAAGCAGCTCCCGTTTTTGTTTTATGCAGGGATTTTGTCCTCAAAAAACGGCTCCCTCCCCGAGGGAGCCGGCGAGCGAAAGCGAGACTGAGGGAGTTTTAAAAATACCAAGCAATTCCTTCAGCCGCCGTTCCGCGGGTTGTCGAGGACGCCAACCCCTACAAACGCTCTACCATTAAAATCAACAACATAAAAAAATCCTAACCATTCAGCGGTTAGGATTTTGTTTTATATTTATTTAAGCACTATCTTATCGTCTTCGACGGTGATATTGACGGCGGTAACGGGGTCGTCAACGCTGTCAACGATGAGGGAAGCGATTTTGTCCTCAACATTTCGTCTGATGTAGTTGCGGAGGTCTCTCGCGCCGCGTGTGCCGCCGACGGATTTTTCAGCTATGAGCTTTACTGCTTCGTCGGTGTAGGTGAACTCAATGCCCTTATCCATGAGCGGTTCTTCGAGCTCGTCGAGCATAAGCACGGCGATTTTTTCAAAATCTGCCTGCTCAAGCGGTCTGAAAACAACAACCTCGTCAACTCTGCCGATAAACTCGGGGCGCAGGAACTCTCTGAGAGCCTTCATCGCCTTTTCGGCGGAGGCTGTCGCGGCGCTCTTGCCGAAGCCGAGAGCTGTGTCCGCTCTTTCGCTGCCCGCGTTGGAGGTCATGTCGATAACCGTGTTGTCAAACGGAACTGTTCTGCCCTGCGCGTCGGTAATCTTGCCCTCGTCGAGAATCTGAAGCAGGATGTTCATTACATCGGGGTGAGCCTTTTCGATTTCGTCGAAAAGAATTACGCTGTAAGGCTTGCGGCGCACTTTTTCGGTGAGCTGGCCTGCCTCATCATAGCCGACATAGCCGGGCGGTGAGCCGATAATTCTTGAAACGCTGTGCTTCTCCATAAATTCAGACATATCGAGCCTTATGAGCGTCTCGGGCGTGTCGAAAAGCTCATTGGCGAGCTGCTTGACAAGCTCCGTTTTGCCTACGCCTGTGGGACCTACAAAGATGAATGACGCAGGTCGTCTGCGCGGACTGATATTGACTCTGCCTCTGCGGATTGCCGCTGAAACGAGGTCAACCGCTTCGTCCTGACCGATAACCTTTGACTTGAGCTTTTTATTAAGGTCGGCAAGGCGGCGCAGGTCGCTTTCAACGATTTTCTGCGCGGGAATACCTGTCCAGAGCTGAATTACCCTCGCAAGGTCTTCTTCTGTAACGGGGATATCCTTTGTGAGCTTTTCCAGCTCGTCAAGGCGCGCTTCAAGCTTGAAAATTTCAGTCTTGATATTCGCTATCGCCTCGTAGTCGATTATCTCCGCGTCCTCCATTAAGGACTGCTGCTGAACCTTAAGTTCAGCGATTTTCTGCTCGGTCTTTTCCTGCTCGCTTATCTCTTTATTTCGGAGATTCGCACAGGTGCAGGCTTCGTCAAGCAGGTCAATCGCCTTGTCGGGGAGGAATCTGTCATTTATAAAACGCTCAGAGAGCGTAACCGCGCGGCGGATAAGACTGTCGCTTATCTTAACACGGTGATAATTTTCGTAATATTCTCTTATGCCGCCGAGCATTTCGCAGGTGTCGTCAATCGACGGCTCCTCAACCTTGACGGGCTGCATTCTTCTTTCAAGTGCGGAGTCCTTTTCGATGTGCTTTCTGTACTCCGTGAAGGTGGTCGCGCCGATAATCTGAACCTCGCCCCTTGAAAGAGCGGGCTTTAAGATGTTGGCGGCGTTCATTGAGCCTTCCGCGTCGCCGCCCGCGCCGACGAGATTGTGAACCTCGTCAATGAAAAGGATAATGTTGCCGTCAGCCTTGACTTCCTCAACAAGTCCCTTTACTCTGCCCTCAAACTGACCTCTGAACTGAGTGCCTGCAACAAGTGAGGTGAGGTCTAAGAGGTGAATTTCTTTATTCGCGAGCTTTGCGGGAACATCGCCTGCGGCAATTTTGAGGGCAAGTCCCTCGGCAATTGCCGTTTTGCCTACACCCGGTTCACCGATAAGGCAGGGATTGTTTTTGCTGCGCCTGCAAAGTATCTGAATTGTACGGTAAATCTCGTTTTCTCTGCCGATTATGCGGTCAAGCTTGCCGTCGCGCGCTCTTTCGGTGAGATTTGTGCAGTAAAGGGGCAGGAATTTGCGCTTTTTATTATTCTTTTCTCCCTTTTCCTTGCCGTTTTTACCTTTTTCTTTTTTATTGTCTTTTTCTTTGCTGTCAGTGCCCGACTGCTCAGAGTCATTTTTGTTGGGATTGAGATTGCCCATCATGCCCTGAACGAACGGGAACGTGGGGATTCCGCCGGGCTCAAAGCCTTCGCCGTCCTCGCCCATGCCCATCATTGCGCCGAACTGCTCGCTCATTTCGTCAACATCTTCCTCGGTGATGCCCATATTTTCCATCATCTGTTTAATGGGTCCCGTGGCTTCCATTGCGCATTTAAGGCAAAGACCTTCGGACTCGGACTTTTTGTCTCCGTCCATCTTTGTCATAAAAATGACCGCAGGGCGCATTTTGCACTTACTGCATATAACCTGTTTCATACTTTTGCTCCTGAGTTATTTGCTTTTTTGCTTTTGATTTTATCAAGTATCTGCTTTGCTGATGAGGGTATGTAGCCGATGAACGCCACAACCGTCAGAACAGCGGAAACGATAACCATTATAAGAAGCGGCAGGTCGGGAATAGTCCAGTACTTCGCAAGAAGTCCTACGCCCGGGCCGAACATTACAATTGCAATCATAACAAGGTAGAATACCATTGTTGCCGCCTTGCCCCAGATTTCCGCCGCGCTCGGACGAAGACCGATTGAAAGCATGAACGCGCCGAATGCCACCATAAGGAATTCCTTGATGATGAAAATGAGGAAAATCCAGCTGAAGGTCTTGATAAGTCCCTCGCCCTCTCTGAATTTGAGGAAGAAAAGAACAGCGATTGTTATTTCTGTCAGCTTGTCGGCAACGGGGTCGATAAGCTTGCCTAAATCCGAAACCATGTTGAAGCGTCTTGCGATTTTGCCGTCAAAGAAATCGGAAAGTCCCGAAACGGCAAGCACGATAAGCGCCGCGGCGATATAGCCTTTATGGAAAAGCACCGCAAAAACGGGCACAAGAACTATTCTGAGGTAAGTAAGCCAGTTGGGAATCGTGTTCCAGCCTTTAAGTAATTCTTTCATATTATAATCTCTCCTATCAACAGCTGATTTATGTGCGGATAATAAATTCCGAGAATACGGCAGAAGATTTTCATTATCCTTGAGCTTTCGGCAAGGTCAATGAGCGTTTTGTAGCCCGTCATCTCAAACATCTTGATGATGAGAACAGCCTCGCCCGCAAGCACAAATCCGATTACAAGCCCCAGCGCAATTACCATAAGCTTTGACGGGGCTTTAGCGTCGGGAAGTTTGAATATTTTTTCCACAAGGTGGAATATGACTGTAAGCAAAATCGCCGCCACAATGAAAATAACAACAACGGAAATGAGAACAACCTTTTCTTTTCTGTCGGGTACACTGAGAATTTTGGTGTTTCTCATAATTCCGCTCGCCAGACGCCAGCAGTACGCTTTTGCGATGAATGACGCGCTGACAAACGCGATACAGTCAAGTATTATTCTGACCGAGGTTTTTTTCCAGTACATAACGATACTTACGCAGATGATGACAAGCAGCCCCAGATCGACCACATAGTCTTTCAGATACGCTAAATAATCAGCTATTATTGCCATAAAAATCCTCCTTAACGGAATTTTTCACAAGTTATCTCTGACGGAGACAACATATAGATTTTTTTGTTCCTTACGGATATTTCGTTGATTGACGAAGCCGCGGGAACTTCCTTTTTGAGTTTGCCGTTTGTGTTTTTATATATCATCACGGAGTCGAATGTCAGCACCGCCGTATAGTCATCCGTGCAGAATACATCTTTGACTTCTTTGTTTATTTCAATTGTTTCGCTTAGCTTATCGTCCTTGTAAATTCTTACAGAGCCGATATTGTCCGAGCCGTACTTTTTAAGGGCAACCGCGCTGTATTTGCCGCTTGTATTGCTGAACTTAAAAAGAATATCGGGAGAAAACTCATCAATCCTGCCGAGAGTTGAGTTATCTTTGATATAAGCTCTGCCTGTATTGCTTATCACGGTTATGTTGTGGGATTTGTCATACTTCACACTCACAACCGCGCTTTTTACAAAATCAAAGGAAACAACTTCTTTTTTGCTGTCGAACTTGAAAACACAGACCTTTGAGTTGACCTGAGCGTCCTTTGCGGAAATTGTACTCACGACGGCGTATTTTCCGTCGTCCGAAAGGTCGATGTCGGTAATTCTCTCGCCCTTGAAGCTGTGCTTAAACTGCTCTTTATTGTTCTTTTTAAAGACAGTCAGCACCGTTTCAGAGCCCGAGGGCTGAAGCGCAACGGCGTAATTTCCTTTCCTGCCGATAGCCGCGGCAGAGACAGGATTTTCAAATTCCATCTCAAAAACCGTTTCAGACTTGTTCTGAATTCTTATCTTAGCAGAATCTCGGTCATAAATCAAGACTCTTCCGTTATTATATTCAAAAACAGGCTTGCCGTATTCAACGGGAAGCTCCGAAATCACCTTTGCGCTGGGGCTTAACAGTAGGGTTTTGTCCTCGCTCGCGGTGAAAATGTTTTTACCGTCGCAGAGAATCATTTCCGACGGCTCGCCCGTTGTTTTATAAGGAAATCCGTCGCCCGAGCCGAGAGTCTGGAAAAATACCTTAATATCGCTCGTGATTGTCGTGAGTGTGATTCCGCCAATAGTCCTTGCCGCAATAAATATAAGAGCAATTGCAACAAAGAAAATGAGCAGGATTTTGAGCACGGCGGAGTTTACAGGCTTTTTCTTCTGCGGAGTTTTTTTGCTTTTCGCGTTCTTTGTTTTTTCAGCCGCCATATAATTATCACTTCCCGTAAAACACCTTGTTGAGATAAAGACCGTGGGCGGGTGCTGTTCTGCCCGCTCTGCTTCTGTCAAGCGAGTCGATAATCTCAGGCAAAGTGTCTTTTTCTATTTTCCCTTCGGATATTTCAAGCAGTGTTCCCACCGCGATTCTGACCATGTTGTATAAAAAGCCGTCAGCTTTTATTCTGAAAACGACTTCTTCGTCATTTCTTGTTATGTCGCAGTATTCAACCGTCCGCACAGTGTCCTCCACCGTGCTTTTTGACGCGCAGAATGCCGAAAAGTCGTGCTTTCCGCAGAAATACTGTGCCTGCTCATTGAGCATTTCAGTGTCAATTTCTTTTTTATAGTGGAGGTATCTCCCCTCGCAGAAAGGATTTCTCTGCGGCGAGTTCCATATTTTATAGATGTATTCCTTGCCTGCGCAGTCGTAACGCGCGTGAAACTCAAGCGGAACTTCGGCGCAGCTTTTGACGGCGATATCGTCGGGCAGTACGGCGTTCATGGCTCCCGTGAAGCGGAACGGATTAAGCTCCTTTTCCGTCCTCATATTGAAGCAGAAATTATTTGCGTGAACGCCCGCGTCCGTGCGGCTGCACCCGATTATATTTTCTCTTTTGCCGAGGATTTTTTCGATTCCGTCCTGAACAGCCTGCTGAACGGTTATTCCGTTGGGCTGAACCTGCCAGCCGTGGTAGTCCGTTCCGTCGTAGGCAATTGTAATCAGATAATTTTTCAACATATCACCTTAAATTACAGGTTTGAAATAAATGTTAAGAAGAACTATTCCCGCGATTATCGCCGCAACAACCAAGAAAGCTATGAAATCTCTTATGCCGAGCTTCATTTTTTTCATTCTCGTTCTGCCCTTGCCGTCAACATAACAGCGGCACTCCATAGCGTCCGCAAGCTCAAAGGCGTGCTTTATGGAGGAAACAAAAAGCGGAACGATAACAGGAACAAACGCCTTGACCTTTTCTTTAAGTCCGCCTGTGTCGAAATCAGCTCCCCTCGCCTTCTGCGCGTTTGTGATTCTGTCGATTTCATCAACGAGCACGGGAATAAATCTCAGCGCAAGCGTCATCATCATTGTGAGCGTATGAACGGGAACTTTTATGATTTTCAGCGGTGAAAGGAGGCTTTCGATAGCGTCCGTCATCATCGTGGGCGTTGTTGTGTAGGTCAGAAGCGAGCTGATTATGACGAGGCATATAATTCTCACAACCATAAACAGCGCGGTGAAAAGTCCCTTTGAGGTTATGTGGAGAAAACGCCACTCGAAAAATGTTGTGCCGCCTCTGATGTAGAAAATATTGAGTATCGCCGTAAAAGCAACGATAATTGCAAGCGGCTTGACGCTTTTGAGCACCATTTTAAGCGGCACGCGCGAAACGAAAACAAGCGCGAATGTTACCGCAACCATAAGCGCGAGCGAAACGAGACTTTTGCACATGAAAATTCCGACAATCAGCGCAAGGGTGAGAACGATTTTCATTCTCGCGTCCATTCGGTGAACAACGGAATTTCCCGGGAAATACTGACCGATGGTAATATCCTTTATCATTTTGCCGCGCCCCCTTTCAGAAGACGGGCTATGTCTTCAACTCCCCTGTCAACGGTGAAAATACCGTCGGAAACGGGAAGCCCTTTCTGCTTCAACAGCTCGAAAACCTTTGAAATCTGAGGCACATTCAGCCCCATTTCGGAAAGCTCACGGGATTTTGCGAAAACCTTTTCCGTTTCGTCGTACATCGCGACCGCTCCCCTGTTCATAACAAGAACCTTTGAAGCGAATTTCGCGACATCCTCCATACTGTGAGAAACGAGGATAACGGTACAGCCTGTGCTCTGGCGGTAGCTTTCTATCATGTTAAGCACGATGTCCCTGCCCTTGGGGTCAAGACCTGCCGTGGGCTCGTCAAGGATAAGCACCTGCGGCTGCATAGCCATGACGCCTGCTATCGCGGCACGGCGTTTTTCGCCGCCCGAAAGCTCAAACGGGGATTTTTGCAGATGCTCGGGTTTTAAACCGACAAACGAAGCGGCTATCGCCACTCTGCGCGCGATGTCATCATCGCCGAGCTTCATGTTTTTAGGGCCGTAGGCAATATCTTTTTCTACAGTTTCTTCAAAAAGCTGATATTCGGGATACTGGAAGCAAAGACCGACCTTGAATTTTGCGGCGCGGGTTGCTTTTTTGCTCTCAAATATGCTTTTGCCGTCAATAAGTACATCACCCGACGAGGGCTTCAAAAGCCCGTTGAGGTGCTGAACGAGTGTGCTTTTGCCCGAGCCTGTATGACCGATAAGACCGATAAAATCGCCCTTTTCAATGTCAAAAGAGACATTATCGACCGCAACAGAGCTGTGAGGAAGTCCCTCGTTATATATATGGGTCAAGTTCTTAACCGAAATTACTGCCGCCATCACTTCACCCCCGCCAAACGGAGGATTGCCGACGCACATTCCTCTTCATTAAGAACACTGTAATCTATTTTATATCCGAGCTTACTGAGCCTGTAGGCAAGCTCCGTCGCCTGCGGAACATCGAGGCCTAAGCTCTTTACAAGCTCAACATTTTTAAAAATTTCTCTCGGTGTGCCGTCTGCCGCTATTCTGCCGTCATTCATTATGATAACTCTGTCGGCCTTGACGGCTTCGTCCATATAGTGAGTTATGAGTATGACCGTAACACCCATTTCATCCTTGAGCATTTTAACGGTGCTCATTACCTCTTCTCTGCCGCGCGGGTCAAGCATTGCCGTGGGTTCGTCCATGACGATACATTCCGTCTGCATGGCTATCGCGCCAGCTATAGCAACTCTCTGTTTCTGACCGCCCGAGAGCTTATGAGGCTCACGGTCTTTGAATTCGTACATTCCGACAGCTTTGAGAGCGTCATCAACACGCCTGCGGATTTCCGACGGCTCAACGCCTAAATTCTCGGGGCCGAACGCATCATCGTCCTCAACGATTGTGGCGTCAAGCTGATTGTCGGGATTCTGGAAGACCATGCCGACCTTTTTTCTGATGTCGATTATGCGGCTTTCGTCGGATGTGGGGATTCCCTCAACGGTAACCTCGCCCTCGTCGGGAACGGCAAGACCGTTCATCATCTTCGCCGCGGTAGATTTGCCGCTGCCGTTATGACCTAAAATCGCAACAAACTGACCTTTCGGTATCTCAAAAGAAACATTTTTGAGGGCGGGCTTGATTTTCTGCCCCGTTTCCTCGTCAACCGTGTATGAAAAGGTTACATTATTAAATTTTATGAATGAGTCGGGCATAATGTATCCTTTCTTGCTTACTGAATAATGAATAATTGAGGAAAAGCTCCGCTTTTGAACATATTTTCGGGGTATCACGGTCAAAATTTTTAACTGTGTGGACGATGCTCAAGACTTGCAATATTTCTTTTCGCAAGCGGGCGATTTATAATCGCCCCTACAAGCGAGTGCGGTTTTTATGCGTGCGATTCGTGACTCGCCCCTACAAATTAGACGAAAATTTGTATTATTCTTCGGCAGGGGCAAGCCCCTGCCCTACATACGGGATTTTAACCGTGTGGTTGTAGGGGTTGGCGTCCCCGACAACCCGAAAATAACAATTTTTTCGTGAAATTTTAATCTTTCAGCCACATTGCGGACGCGCCGCAGGGAAGGCTCATGCCTGTGGTTTTGACTGGAATTCCGATTTCGTCGCAGGTAAGTCTGCCGCCGAACGAGGGTGAAACAACGCTCCCGAGTATGTATTCCATAACCGACGGTGAAAGTCCTGTGGTGTAGGAATTGACAAGCACCATAAGCGGGTCGTCCGAAAGGACTTCCTTACATATCTCAACAAAGGAATGAACCTCGTTTTCAAGCTTCCACACTTCGCCGCCCGGGCCTCTGCCGTATGAGGGCGGATCCATGATGATTATATCATATTTATTGCCGCGGCGGATTTCTCTGTTGACAAACTTTATGCAGTCATCAACTATCCAGCGCACGCGCCTGTCGGCAACTCCCGAGGAGGCGGCGTTTTCCTTCGCCCAGGCGACCATTCCCTTCGAAGCATCGACATGGACAACCTCCGCGCCTGCCTTAAGAGCGGCAATCGTGGCGCAGCCTGTGTAGGCAAAAAGGTTGAGCACCTTGACAGGTCTGCCCGCGTTTTTGACAATATCCGCCATAAAGTCCCAGTTGACAGCCTGCTCGGGGAAAATTCCCGTGTGCTTGAAGCCCATGGGCTTGACATTGAAAGTGAGCGATTTATATTTCACGCTCCACGAATCGGGGATTTTTTTATAAATTTCCCACTTTCCTCCGCCCTGATTTGAACGGAGGTATCTTGCGTGGGCATTTTTCCATAAAGGATGCTTTTTCGGCGTTTTCCAGATGACCTGCGGGTCAGGTCTTATCAGAATTATATCGCCCCAACGCTCAAGGCGTTCACCGTCCGAGCAGTCAAGCAGCTCATAATCCTCCCAGTCGCAGGCACTGCGCATAATATACACCCTTTCTAATCAGTTAAATAAGTCTTTCTTTTACTACTTCCGCGATTTCTTCGGCAAGGCACTGAATCTGCGCTTCGTCCCTGCCCTCAAGCATAACTCTTACAAGCGGCTCTGTGCCCGAAACGCGGACAAGCACTCTGCCGCTGTCGCCAAGCTCTTTTTCCGCACTGGCGATTGCTTTTTTGATTTCTTCATCTTTATCGTAACGGGCTTTACCCATCTGAGAAACCTTGACATTGATAAGCACCTGCGGATAAACCTCCATCTGAGCGGCAAGCTCAGAGAGCGTTTTGCCCGTGCGCTTCATAACCGAAAGAAGCTGAATCGCCGTGAGCTGACCGTCGCCCGTGGTGGCGTAATCATAAAATATAACATGGCCTGACTGTTCGCCGCCGATTTTGTAGCCGTTCTCTCTCATGTTTTCAAGAACGTATCTGTCGCCGACCTTGGTCTTTTCGCACATTATGCCGCGCTCCTCACAGAATTTGAAGAAGCCCATGTTGCTCATTACAGTAACAACCGCCGTATCCTTTGAAAGAACTCCTCTTTCTTTCATGTCAGCGGCGCAGATTGCGATAATCTTATCACCGTCAACAACCTGACCTTTTTCGTCAACTGCTAACATTCTGTCCGCGTCGCCGTCAAAGGCAAAGCCGACGTCGCACTTATTTTCAAGCACGAGATGCTGAAGGCTTTCCATGTGGGTTGAGCCGCACTTACGGTTGATGTTAATTCCGTTGGGAATAGACGATTTAATGTGAATATCCGCGCCAAGCTCCGTGAAAAGCTCGGGAGCGGTAACGCACGACGCGCCGTTAGCGCAGTCAAGCGCGATTTTGTAATCCTCAAAGGTGTAGTCAACCGTTTCTTCAAGGTGGCGCACATAGTCGAAAACAGGCATTTCAGATGTGCGGATTCTGCCGACATCCGCGCCGATTTTGACAGGCGGAACGGTTGTGCCGTCGAGAATAATTTCCTCTATTTTTTCTTCAAGCTCATCGGGGAGCTTGAAGCCGTCCTTCTGAAAAATTTTAATTCCGTTGTATTCACAAGGGTTATGCGAAGCGGTAATCATGACCGCCGCGTCATAATTGTATTTTTTAACGAGGTAGGCAACCGCAGGAGTGGGAAGCACGCCCAACTGCATAACATCCGCGCCGACAGAGCAAAGACCTGCCGTGATTGCGGAGCAAAGCATATTCGACGAAATTCTTGTGTCCATGCCTATCATGACCTTGGGACGCTTGACATTGCCGTCAATGAGCACCATTGCGGCGGCTCTGCCTATCTGCATGGCGAGCTCACATGTAAGCTCAGAGTTCGCAATTCCTCTTGCGCCGTCAGTTCCGAATAATCTGCCCATAATAAAACCTCCTAAAAAATATCAGAATAGTTTTTGCTGACCGGGCATCGGTATTCCCATGTGCCGATAACCCGCAGGGGTAACGCATCTGCCTCTGGGAGTTCTTGAAAGGAAGCCTATCTGCATGAGATAAGGCTCATAAACATCCTCTATTGTAACGGATTCCTCGCCAATGGCGGCGGCTATGGTTTCAAGCCCTACAGGACCGCCGTTGTAGTTTTTAATCATGCAGGAAAGTAACATTCTGTCTATTGAGTCAAGACCGAGTGAGTCAATTTCCATTTTTTCAAGAGCCATGTTCGCTGTGGCGTCGGTGATAATTCCGTTGCCGAGCACCTGCGCGAAGTCCCTTGAACGCTTTAAAAGTCTGTTGGCGATTCGCGGCGTTCCCCTTGAACGGGAGGCGATTTCCATCGCGCCCTGTTCGTCGGTTTCAACGCCCAGAATGCCCGCGCTTCGCTTTACTATTTTAGCCAGCTCCTCGGGAGTATATAACTCAAGGCGGAGCACAACGCCGAAACGGTCGCGCAAGGGAGCGGAAAGCTGACCTGCTCTTGTTGTCGCGCCGACAAGCGTGAAATGCGGAAGGTCAATTCTGATGCTTCTCGCGGAAGGTCCCTGCCCGATGATGATGTCAAGCGCGTTATCCTCCATGGCGGGGTAAAGAATTTCCTCAACCTGCCTATTCATGCGGTGGATTTCGTCAATGAAAAGCACATCGCCCTCATTGAGATTGGTAAGAAGCGCCGCCAGATCTCTCGGCTTTTCGATTGCGGGGCCCGAGGTGAGGCGGAAATTAACGCCCATTTCATTGGCGATAATGCCTGCAAGTGTGGTTTTGCCGAGGCCGGGAGGGCCGTAAAGCAGAACATGGTCGAGGGATTCGCCCCTGTTGCGTGCGGCTTCTATATAAACGGATAAGTTTTCTTTAACCTTTTCCTGCCCGATATAATCGGCAAGGGTATGAGGGCGAAGCTGTAATTCAATATCAGCGTCCGCGCCGCCCGAATACTCGGGAGCTACGATTCGGCTTTCATAATCGGATTCCATTTTCACGCACCTCTTTCTATTTCATTATTGTTATATCAATGATTTTAACGCTAGTCTTATAAGCTCCTCGGCAGGGAGTGATTTATCGAGCTTCCCTATTGCTCCTGCCGCTTCTGAGCGGCTGTAGCCGAGCATAACGAGAGCTTCTATAGCCTCTGAGCAGTTGCCCTGCGCCGCAGGAGCGGCAAAAATGCTGTCAGCTGCTCCGCTTTCGGCGGCGATTGTTTTGGAGAGCTTATCTTTCAATTCGAGCACAACTCTCTGAGCGAGCTTAGGTCCTACGCCCTGCGCACGGGTTATTGATTTGACATCGCCCGACGCAACGCAGAGAGCTAATTTGTCGGGTGAAAGCTGAGAAAGAATGGCAAGCGCGGCTTTAGGCCCTACGCCCGAAACGGATATGAGCTGTTTGAAACATTCGAGCTCCTGCTGAGTGTAAAAGCCGAAAAGCTCCATGGCGTCCTCACGGACATTGAGGTATGTATAAAGAGTAACCTCCTCGCCTGTTCTGCCGATTTTTGAAAGGGTGTTGAGAGTAGTCATGCAGCGAAAGGCTATACCACCGCACTGAACGGCGGCAAAGCTTTCTTCAATTGCGACTACCTTGCCCGTAACGGAATAAAACATAGTTTACCATTCCTTGTATTTTTTATCTTTTATCTGCGACATTAATGATGTGCCTGTATGCCCGTGGCATATCGCCATTGCGAGCGCGTCCGCGGTATCATCGGGCTTCGGCACGCTGTCAAGATGAAGCATGATTCTCGTCATTTCCTGCACCTGCTTTTTTTCGGCTCTGCCGTAACCGACAACGCTCTGCTTAACCTGCAAAGGCGTGTATTCATAAGCGGGAAGCTGATTTTTCTGCGCCGCAAGCATGATTACTCCCCTCGCCTGCGCAACATCAATAACCGTTTTGGCGTTGGTGTTGTAAAACAGCTTTTCAATGGCAAGAGCCTCGGGCTTCGTGCGGTTGATAAGCAAATCCATTTCGTCATAGATTATTTCAAGGCGGCGGTTAAAATCCATACCCGCAGGGGTGGTTATCGCGCCGAAATCAACAACGGAAAAGTGATTTCTTTCATAATCAAGCACGCCGTAACCCACTATGGCATAGCCCGGGTCAATACCGAGAATTCTCATTTTTTATTATTCTCTCTTTCTCTGATAACCATTCTCGTGGGTGTACCCTCAAGACCGAAAATCTCACGAATCTGATTATCTATGTAACGCTGATAGCTGTAATGGAACAAATCCTTGCGGTTTACAAAGCAGACAAACGTCGGCGGTCTTGTAGATGCCTGAGTCATGTAGTAAATCTTAAGTCGTCTGCCCTTATCTGTCGGCGGCTGAACTCTCGCGGTTGCGTCCGCAAGAACATCGTTGAGCTTGCCTGTAGAAATACGCATGGCGTTCTGAGTGTCAACAAACTTGATAAGCTCAAAAAGTCTGTCAAGTCTCTGACCTGTTTTAGCCGAAATGAAAATTATCGGAGCATAAGACATAAACGAAAAATCGTTCATGAGCTTTTTGCGGTAAGAATCCATGGTTTTGCCGTCCTTTTCAACAGCGTCCCACTTGTTGACGGCGATTATGCACGCCTTGCCCAGCTCGTGAGCAATACCAGCAACCTTTGAGTCCTGCTCGGTGAAGCCCTCTGTCGCGTCAATCATGATAACGCAGACCGTGGCTCTTTCAACAGCCATTCTCGCTCTGATAACGCTGTATTTTTCAACTGCGTCCTCAACCTTGCTTTTGCGGCGCATGCCTGCGGTGTCTATAAACACAAACTTGCCGAACTCGTTTTCTATAAGAGTGTCTGTCGCGTCGCGCGTAGTGCCTGCGATGTCGGAAACGATAACTCTTTCTTCGCCTGCTATGGCATTGACAAGCGAGGATTTGCCGACATTCGGCTTGCCGATAACCGCAACCTTAACGGTGTCCTCGTCCTCCTCGACTTCTTCTGTTTCGGGGAAGTATTTTATAACCTCGTCAAGCAAATCGCCCGTGCCGTGGCCGTGAACGGCTGAAACCTGAATCGGGTCGCCAAGACCGAGATTGTAGAACTCGTAAAACTCCATCGGAGCTTCGCCCACGCCGTCGCATTTATTGACGCAGAGAACGATGGGCTTACCGCTTTTCTGAAGCATGGCGGCAACATCGGCGTCGGTAGCGACAACGCCCGATTTAACATCGGTTACAAGGATAATAACATCTGCGCTGTCAATTGCAAGCTGAGCCTGACGGCGCATCTGAGAAAGAATTATATCGTCCGAAGCAGGCTCGATTCCGCCTGTGTCGATAAGAAGAAAGGTTCTGCCAAGCCATTCGCAGTCGCCGTAAATTCTGTCTCTTGTAACACCGGGGGTGTCGTCAACTATTGAAAGCCTCTGCCCGATGAGTTTGTTGAAAAGTGTTGATTTGCCGACGTTCGGTCTGCCCACAACGGCAACTATCGGTTTAGACATACTGTCATTCCTTTCCTGTGATTTTATTTATGAATTCGTACCCGTCATTATGAACGGGAGTTACTTTTATTTTGAGTTTTTCTGAGAGCTCTTTGAGGGTAACATCGTCAAGGAACATATCGCCCTCACGGCGCAGAGAAACGGCGGGAATCAAGAGCTCCTCGCCTAAATTTTCGTCTTTGAGCGCGTTATAAAAATCGTTGCCGCAGATAAGCCCCGCAACGGTTATCATCTCGCCGAAAAGGACATTCGGCACCATGATGACATTAACGGAAAGCCCGTGCGATTTTTCGCAGATTTTTTCGCAAAGCTCCTTTATAAGCGGATAAGCCGCCGCGCCCGTGGCAACAGAAACGCTTCGCTCTCTGCCGCTGTATGAATAGCTTTGAAGCCCCTCGGTAACCTCTTTTTTGAGGAG
Source organism: Acutalibacteraceae bacterium (assembly GCA_045640865.1). Taxonomy (GTDB): domain Bacteria; phylum Bacillota; class Clostridia; order Oscillospirales; family Acutalibacteraceae; genus CAG-488. The sequence continues at coordinate 18,114 of JAZUFU010000092.1, forward strand.
TGCCCACAGACCTACGCCGTTTTCAAGCTGAAGAAAATCGCCGTAATAATCGCCGTCGGGCATGGGCTGAGCCGCTTTGAGATAAAACTCGTCCGCGGCGAAAGCAATATTCATATTATTATAACACAAAAACTCGCTGTTGTAAATGTTAATTCGAGATAAAACATCATTTGCCTGCTCTTTTGTGAAAGGCGCAAGCGGTGTCAGACCGTCGCGGCAGCAGGTAAGCCCGACGGGAACGCAGGCTATGCTCTGAACGGCGGGATAAAGCGCACCTAAATCGTGAAGAGTTTTCGACAGCTCCTCGCCGTCGTTATACCCCGGGCAGAGAACAAGCTGAGTGTTCATCTTTATTCCCGCTTCGGCGAGCTGATTTATATAATCAAGCACCTTGCCCGCTCTTTTGTTGCCCATCATCTTCACGCGAAGCTCGGGATTGGTGGTGTGAACGGAAATGTTCACGGGGCTGATGTGCATTTTGATTATGCGGTCAACATCCTTCTGACCGATATTCGTAAGCGTGATATAGTTGCCGAAAAAAAATGAAAGGCGTGAATCGTCGTCCTTGAAATAAAGGCTCTCGCGAAGCCCTCTCGGAAGCTGGTCGATAAAGCAGAAAATGCAGTTATTGGCGCAGGAACGCTGTTTATCCATAAGATAAGTGTCAAACTCAAGCCCGAGCTCCTTGCGCGGACGGCTCAGACGAACGGTTTTCTTTTTGCCCGACTGCTTTTCGATTTCAAGCGTCAGCTCGTCGTCGTCAATATAAAACTGATAGTCGAGAATATCCCTTATCTCGTTGCCGTTTATGCTCAGAAGCTTATCCCCTGCTTTTATAAAATGCCTCGCAGCGGGTGAATGCTTTTTGACCGACGCGATTTTTACCGCCATAATCTCACTCCTTTTCAGCTTATTATGCTTTTCAGATTACTTTTTCTGCTCTTCAATTTTTATTTCCGAACCCTCGTTTGTGAGAATTCTGCCGTTGACCATGCTGACATTTTTATATTTGCCCGAGGTCTCAGTCTGATAGCTTTCGCCGTATTTATTAACGCCCCAGATATATGAAAGGCTGTCGCCTTTGCTGTCAGCGATTTCAACGGAAATAAACTTTTTATCTTTCTCCATTATAACTCCGTTCAGATGACCCGAAAAGCCCGATTTGAGATTAACGCCTTTCTGGTCTTTGATATACCACAAATTGCCGTTAATAACAGAGCCTGTGCTTCCCGAGCCTGTAACACCGAAGGCTTCCTTTACGCCGTCGCCGTTAAAGTCCTCGTAATACATTTCAATGAGCTTGCCGCCCGAAACGCTCTGGAGTTGTCTTTTAATGTTTGATTCATCAATCTTCTCTCTGCCGTAGGCAAAATAAAAACCGATAACAGCGCAGGTAAGGAACACGATGATAAGCACGCTTGCGATAGCGGTGGAAAGAGAAACGCCGTCGTCCTTGTTTTCTTCGGTTTTGGGAATCAGCTGAAAAGTTTCGCACTCAGGGCAGATTTTCTGATCATCCTTAAGTTCGAATCCGCATTTAATACACTTCATAAACATTACCCCCGTTTTAATCATAAAAAAACTAAAAAGGCAGAGAAGCTGAGGCCTCCCTACCTTCATTTAGTTCAAAAGACTTATGCCTCTTTGCTGACTACCGCTCTGCCGTTGTAGTAGCCACATTCGGGACAAACTCTGTGAGCTCTCTTGTAGCTGCCGCACTGTGAGCATTTAACAAGCTCGGGTGCGCTGATCTTCCAGACATTGGAGCGTCTCTTGTCTCTTCTTGCTTTTGATACTCTTCTCTTCGGTACTGCCATTTCTGAGTCCTCCTGTTAAAACATTAAAATAATTACTTACTCTTTTTCGTCCGCATCGTCAAATAACGAAAGTGCATCCCATCTCGGGTCGGTTGCTTTTTTGCACCCGCACGGACCTTGGTTGAGGTTTTTGCCGCACTGCAGGCATATTCCCTTGCAATCGTCCTTACAAAGGACTTTTGTGGGAAGACTGAGGATTATGTCCTCAGTTACGAGAGGGTCAATATCGTAATTGTAGGAATCAACAACGATAAGCTCGTCATTATCCTCGTTCTGAACTCCTGTAACGAGAGTGTGTTCAACGGGAATGCTGAACGAACGGTTAAACTCCTCTGCGCATCTGTCGCAGGAAAGACACAAGGTGAATTCTGCCTTTGCGGAGATTGAAACGATACCTGTGGAGTTTTTAACTTCACCCTTGACCTTAACGGGCTGACTGAACGGAAAACCGCCGTTGTAGCCGTAATCGCTGAAATCAAGCTCGTATTCAAATGACTGTGCCGCCCCTTCATTGTTGAAGACAGGCTCAAGCTCTAAAAAGAACATATTTCACTCTTCACCCCATATGTCATACTCGAACATTATATATTTTTATATTCCATTTGTCAACACTAAAATCTAATTTTTTTAAGTAAT
>JAZUFU010000093.1:0-68459 GCA_045640865.1 Acutalibacteraceae bacterium
CTGCGAGAGCCGCCTTGACAACGTTGTTTATCTTCTCGGCTGGGCTAACTCCAGAGCAGAAGCAAGACAGCTTGTTTTACACAATCATTACCTTGTAAACGGCAAGAAGGTTAACATTCCTTCAATCCTTCTCAAAGCAGGCGATGTTATCGCTATCAAAGAAGGCAGCCGTGACAGTGAGAAAATCAAATCTGTTCTGGAAACAAACGGTGCTCGTCCTGTTCCCCAGTGGCTTGACAAGACATCAGATTACGAAGCAAAAATCGTTAATCTTCCCGACCGCGATATGATAGCTGCTCCCGTTGAAGAGCATCTTATCGTCGAGTTCTATTCAAAATAATATAAAACAACACTGTATTTTACAAGGAGGGTTTTGAATGATAGGAATCGAAAAGCCCAGAATCGAAACAGCTGAAGTTTATCCTGACGGAACTTACGGCAGATTCGTTGTAGAACCCCTTGAAAGAGGATACGGCATGACCCTCGGCAACAGCCTGAGAAGAGTGCTTCTTTCCTCTCTCCCCGGTTATGCAATCACATCTGTTAAAATCGATGGAATTCTTCACGAGTTCTCAACCATCCCCGGAGTAAAAGAAGACGTAACCGAGATAGTTCTCAACCTCAAGAGCGTTATTCTTAAAATACACGGTGAAGGCCCCAAAACAATGTATGTTGATATGAAGGGACCCGGAGAGCTTACAGCGGGCTGCTTTAAGTATGATTCAGAGGTTGAAATCCTCAACCCCGAGCTTCATATAGCATCCCTCGACTCTGACGCCAGCATCGTTATGGAACTTACCTGCGACGGCGGCAGAGGATATGTGTCGGCAGAAAAGAATAAGGCAGATCTTGACCTGCCTATCGGCGATATAGCTGTTGACTCAATTTTTTCACCTGTTCTTAAAGTTAATTACACAGTCGAGAACACACGTGTCGGTCAGATTACTGACTATGACAAGCTTACACTTGAGGTGTGGACAGACGGCACAATTTCCGCTAAGGAAGCCGTATCTCTTGGCGCCAAGATCCTCAACGACCACCTCAGTCTCTTCGGCGACCTCTCAGATGAGGCGTATGAAACAGAGATTATGGTAGAAAAGAGCAAGAACGGTAAAGAGAAAGTTCTGGAGATGACCATTGAGGAACTTGACCTGTCTGTGCGTTCATTCAATTGCTTAAAGAGAGCAGGCATAAACACAGTTGAAGATTTAATCGGTAAGTCAGAAGACGACATGATGAAAGTTCGTAACCTCGGCAGAAAGTCCCTTGACGAAGTTGTAGCAAAGCTCACTTCTCTCGGTTATGACCTTCGCAGAGACGAAGAATAATTTTCACTGCAGATAACAGAAGTTATCGGATTCGTAAATTTATAAATCCAACCTATAACGGTAAAGGAGTGATTTTAATGCCCGGTTCCAGAAAGCTTGGCAGAGCAACAAGCCACCGCAAGGCTATGCTCAGAGGCATGGTAACCTCTCTTTTAGAGAGCGGCAAAATAGAGACCACCGTTACAAGGGCTAAAGAAGTTAGAGCTATGGCTGAGAAAATGATCACCATCGCAAAAGACAACAGCCTTCACGCAAGAAGACAGGTTCTCGCTTACGTTACAAAAGAGGATGTTGTTAAAAAGCTCTTCGACGAAATTGCCCCCAAATATAAGGACGTTAACGGCGGCTATTGCCGTATAATCAAAACGGAAGCCCGTAGAGGCGACGCAGCTGAAATGTGCATTATTGAGCTCGTTGACGCTGATTCCGCAAAGAAATAATTAAGTTATCATAAAAAGGACCTGTACGGTTTACGCCGTGCAGGTTTTTTTATTTTGATATTGAATTTCAATCGTTTCTTATTGTATAATTATTTTACAATATTAAAATGACAGGCGGTGTTAATTTGATTTGTCCGAAATGCGGGGTGAAGATTTCACCCTTTGACCTCAAACCAAACTGCAAAAACTGCGGTGTCAACATCCTGCTTTACAGTCAGGAATATCTCCTTGAGCGCGACGCAAAGCGCACCGAGCTTGAATTTGCATCGGGGAGAATTATCCTCGCAAAAGTCAAGGCGGCGTTTATCGGCGGTGCTCTGCCGATAGCAAGGCTTGTGATTACGCTTCTTTGCGTTGCCGCGCTTCTTATTCCGTTTGCGGATTTCAGCATAAACACACCTGCGTTCGCAAAGGATTTTTCACTCGGCGGCATCGGGATTTACAACATTTTTTCGTCGGATATTCTGTCCTCGCTTCTTGGTTTTGCAGGCAGTACTCTTTTCGGCTCGATGACTAAAAAAATGCTGATTTTGCTCGCCATAATTCTGCTAGTCGCGCTGTGTAATGTTGCGCTTCTGCTCAGCGAAATTCTCAGCTTTACGGACATAAAAAAGAGCGCGAAAGCCATGAGCATAATTTCCGCAATCGGCATCGTTCTGTGCGTTGCTTTTTATGCGGCGGCGTTCATTATGAAAGGCTCAGAGCTTCCGTCTTATGCTCAGTTCGCGATAGGCTTCGGCGCGCTCATTGAAGCGCTTATGCTCGGTGTGAGTCTTTTTGTGAATTACAAGATTTATAAAAACGGTCTGCCGCTCAAACTCAGAGAATTTGACCTTGAAAGAAAAGAAACTCTCAGAAAAATCAAGAACGGCGAGCTTGATTTTGACGACCTGCCGCTTCCCGTTTTTGAAACAGCGGAAGAAAAAGAGAAGCGTTTAAAAGAGCTTGAAGAAACGCTGAAAGCAGAGGAGGCGGGCGAATAATGGAAAAGAAAAATTCTAAGCGCAAGCAGATTCTCATTATCTTCCTCGTGCTCGTTCTGCTCTTGGGCGCGTGCTCGGCGGCGGTAACATTTTATGTTAAGAATTACATGAGCGAGGGCACTGTGGAGACAGCCGCAGAGCCTCTGCCCTCATTGACCAAAGCTCCCGACAAAAACGGCTTCAACGCCTACCTTGCCGATACGCTGATAGCTAAAACTTTTGACAGCAAAAAGGTCAAAACAAACCTTTCGTCGAGCGTTTCGATTGACAAAGACAGTGTTTCGTTTGACGGCGGCGCAAACGCCGATGTTTTAAAGTACATTGTCAGCTCCCTTTCGGGCAGGATTGCGGAAAACTATCCCTCCCACGAGGGCGAGTTCGGCGATAAATTCGACCTTTTCCCCACCGTATCTCTGAATGCGGACGACATAACCGAGTTTGAGATTAAGCAGGGCGAAGTCAATCCCGACGATGAGGGAACGGCGAACGAGCCGAATTATTACTACTTCACCGTAAAGACAAACGAACTTGCTACGGAAGCGGACTTGAAGCCCGCAATTTTAAAGGTTGCCGATTCCCTTGCGGAAATGCTCGATGTCAAAAACTGTGAAATCAAGGCAAACGGCTCGACGGTTGAGGGCAAAACTGACAGGCTCAATGATGAAATTCAGTACCTCAACCTTTCGACGGATTACACCGCCGCGCTTGATGTTGCTTTCAAGGGCGAATACTCAGCCCTCGGCAGCGGCAAAATCACATTCAACCTCACCACTCAGCAGAATTATAATTACACCTGGGCAGGGGTTGACATCACAGAAAATGAAATCCATCTCAAGCTGAATGAGGAGGACGCGCTTCCGCTCGAGGTTTCACTCAGCGACAAGGCTACAAAGGACGACTACAAAATCAGCTTTGAAAGCGAAAATGAAAAAGCCGTCAGCGTCGATAAGGACGGCAACATCAAAGGTCTTGCGCTCGGCAAAGAGCCGACAAGGGTAACGGTTAAATTTGAATATCTCGGCAATATTTACACCGATTCGTGCCTCGTTTATGTAACAGTTCCCGTGGAGCGAATCAAGGCTCAGCCCGACAAAATCACGCTTAAAGTCGGCGAAACGAAGAAGCTCACCTGCGGCGTTTTTCCCGAGGACGCGACAATACAGGATGTGGAGTGGTTCTCTGAGGACGAAAAAACCGCCGTTGTTTCTGCTGACGGAACTGTAACGGCAGTCAAGGCGGGCACGGTCAAGGTCTATGCCGTTTCAAAGGACGGCAGTTTCCGCTCATCGTGCACCGTAAAAGCTGAGGAGGTGAAGTAAATGGCAACTGAGGAAAAAGTAATCGAACAGGAAAACGCGAACAGAAATCTCAGCGGGAATATCTACAAGAGCTTCAGCTACGTCGGCGTTAAAGAGACGGTGGCATATCTTCTCAACGACTTCTCAAACACATTCAACATCGACGGCTTTAAAGAGCGTTTTGTGTGGGACGTAATCAAAATTGACTTTTCAATCGCCGCCATTGTAAACATCTTCACCAGTGCGTGGGATATTATAAACGATATTCTCATCGCCGCGCTTGTTGATAACACAAGAACAAGGCTCGGCAAATTCCGCCCGTATCTTATCGCAATGCAGATTCCGCTGACTTTGCTTGCTCTGTTTTACTGGTTTATCCCCGTTCTGTTCCCCAACACGGACGGCACGTTCATACCAAAACTGGTGGTTTATTTCGCATTCTGCGTAATTCAGGAGACGGCGGGAACATTCACAAGCATAGCAAAAAGCGGATATATGTCAACCATAACGCCCAACCCCAACGAACGAATCAGGCTTATCACCCTTGCGGAGCTTCTGACGGGCTACATGGGCGAGGATATGCCCCGATACATCTTCGGCATAATTTATGACATGATTAACGCGGGCAAAATCAAAATGAAGCTCGGCAACGCTTTCCTCGGCTTCGGCGTGGTAACGGGACTTATTTCGTCCGTGTTCACTTTGTATTTCTTCTTCGTTTCCAAAGAGAGAGTTATGCAGTCCGTGGAGCGACCGAACATCAAAGAGGGACTCAAGGCGATTTTCAGCAACTATCCCGTGCTTCTGATGTGCCTGTCGGATTTTCTCGGCGGCTTCGCCATAAGCTCGAGCGAAAACAACTACTTCATAGATGTTCACGGCTCATATTCGCTCATAACACTTGCGAATATTCCGTCATCACTCAACGGCAGCATAAGCTACGCTTTCGTAAAGCCGTTAAGGAACAGGTTTTCCTCAAAGGCTCTGTGGGTAGGCGCGGATGTTTACGGCGATATGCTCACGCTCGGTTATTTCCTTTTCGGCCTCGCAAACAAAAATTATCTCAAAAAGATACCAATGGTTGTTGCCGTCGGCATAAGAGAGTGGTTCAACAAATGGGCGTTCGGCGTGAACAAGGTTATCAACGCTGACCTGTGGAACGAAGCGATGGACTACTGCGAGTGGAAAAACGGCTACCGCATGGAAGCAACAACAGGCGTAGCGAAAAATCTTGTGCTTAAAATTCAGAGCTCCCTCATGAGCACGGTCAGAAATCTGCTTTTCAAAAAGATAGGCTATGTTCAGGGGCTTAAAATCGGCACGCAGGACGCGAGCACAAAATTCTGGCTGTTCGCCCTGTGCACGGTTGTGCCGCTTGTAACGGGCTCACTCGGCATTGTGCCGAAGTTGCTGTGGCCGATTTCTCAGAAAAAGCGCGAGAGAATGTACGCAGAGCTTGCCGAAAGGCGCAACAAAATGGTTGCGGATTACAGCGAACAGATAGACACACAAACAGTTGAAGCAGAATAAAAAATTAACACGGGCGGTTATCAATCGTCCGTGTTTTTTATCTACAACAATTTATCCGATGTGGTTTTCAGCAGCTCGCAGATTTTCGGGATGTTTCTGAGCTGAGGCATGCTCACTCCGCGCTCATACTGAGCGATTGCCGACCTGTCAAGTTTCAAAGCGTCGGCGACCTGTTTCTGCGTCAGACCTGCCTCTTTTCTCGCTTTCTTGAAATTCTCGGCAAAGCTCATTTCGTACCTCCGTAAAATAAAAAAAGCGCAGCCGAAGCCGCGCCGAAAAACACAAGGCTTCTTGTTGCTACACAAGTTTCCCAATACGCAAACACGCAGGAAAAAAGCCAGTGCTTTTACCAATATGGAAAAACACCTGCATTGTTTGCGCATATTCAATTGGGAAAAACAAAACTTGTGTAGCATATTTATTTTAGCATATATAAAAAATAAATTCAACAAAAACTTTTCGCCGTATTTCGACAAATTATAATCAGCCCTCCTTGTGCAAAGGAGGGTGGCGCGCCTGCGCGTCGGGAGGATTGTTTTTCTCGGGGTTAAACCTCGAGAAATCGGGCGGTTGATAATCGCCCCTACCGCCGAATGCACAGGATTTATTATATCTGCAATAATTGACTTTTTTTCATTTGCCTGTTATATTTATTTCAGACGAATTTTTCAAAGGCGGTGCGGTATGGATTTTTCAAGCTGGATGTCTTGCATTAAAGATGAAGTTAAAATTACAGATGTTGTTATGCCCGGCTCTCACAATTCGGGCACGCGGGGAATGATTGCCCCTGCCTGCTGTCAGCACTCAACTCTCGCCGAGCAGTTCAGGCACGGCGTGCGTCAGTTCAGCGTCAGAATTACAACGAACAAAATAACTAAAAAAATCGTATTCTGCCACAGCGTAATAACGGGTGTTCCGCTTGAAAATGAGCTCACGGAGCTTAAAAAAGTAATGGACGATAATCCATCGGAGTTTGTCATTTTTGATGTGTGCGAATACCCCGACGAGAGGATAGGAAAATTCACCTATAAATTCCGCGCCGAGCCGACGGAGGTTGACAGGATTTTTGAAAAATCTCTCTGCGCTTCTCAGTTTGCTCTGACGGATTTCCAAAATATCAGCAATGTTACAATGGGCGACATAAGAAAATCGGGCAAAAGATTTCTGATAATCAACGGCGAAAAAAAGTATAAACACAGCGTAAGCGGCGGTTTTAAAAGCCCGTGGTCGCCCGAGCGGCACGGCAGGCTCGCGCCCGTTTTTGTAAAGCGCGCCGCGGAGGTCTTTGACAAAGAGGAAAAGGACGGAATTTTCGTCCTCCAGACTCAGCAGACCGCAGGCTTCGGCGCGGAGGTCGGACTCGCTTCGCCTAAAAAGCTCGACAAAATCATAAAGCCTTATTATCCGCAGATTTTTGAAATCATAAAAAACAACCCGAAATATCTTTCGCTTGTCAATGTAATTTCGGGCGATTTCATGGCGGAAAACGATTATAAAATCAAGCTGATTCTCAGTCTGAATTTATATAAAAACAATGTGATTGATAAAGAAATTTTCGGAAAGTTTTTGGGTGATGTTGATGAATAAAAATTACAGGCATACCGTTCCCGTGATGAGCGATGATTTCAGGCACCACATGAACCGCGAAAAAACCGTTGAGACGCTTAAAAAAATGGGCGTTCAGCGTGTTATGGTTGCCGTCGGGAGCAACTGCACAAGCGGCGAAAATAAAGAAAAAGCTCTCGCAGATCTCAAAGAAAATACGGAATATCTCCACGCTCGCGGCTTTGAGGTCGGCGCGTGGTTCTGGACTTTTTACAACACGCTCGAAAACGATTTTGTCCGCATGGTTTCGCCCGAAGGCAAGGTCAGCAGAGAGACTGTCTGCCCGACGGACGAAAAATACTGCGCGGAAATGGGCGAATTTCTTGAGGGCTGTGCCGCGGCAGGCGTTGACCTTATTCAGTTTGACGACGATTTCCGCTACGGTTTTCTTGATTTAGGGTTCGGCTGTCTTTGCAAAAATCATCTGAAAAGAATCGGCGAATATCTCGGCGAAGATGTTGATTTCGATACGGTCGCTCACGGAGTGATGAACGGCGGCAAAAATAAATACCGCGACGCTTTTATTGCGGTCAACGGCATGATTTTTGAGGAATTCGCACAGAAATGCCGCGACAGCGTGGATAAAGTCAACCCGAATGTCCGCCTGGGCTTCTGCGCCTGCATAACCTCGTGGGATATTGACGGCACAACGCCCGACAGGCTCGCGAAAATTCTTGCGGGCAAAACAAAGCCGTTTTACCGCCTTATCGGCGCGCCTTACTGGGCGGCGATGGGTGCGTGGGGGCACACGAGGCTCTCTTATGTCATTGAGCAGGAAAGGCTTGAAGCCAGCAGACGCGAGGACAAAAACATTGAGATTTTCTCGGAGGGCGACACATATCCCCGTCCGCGTTACCGTACGCCTGCCGCCTACCTTGAGGGCTTCGACACGGTGCTCAGAGCTGACGGATGCACCGACGGAATACTGAAATATTCCTTTGACTACACCGCCGATTATGACTACGAGACGGGCTACAACGAGGCGCACATAAGAAATATGCCCGTTTATGAGGCGATTGACGATATGTTCGCGGACAAGGAGACAATCGGCGTGCGTGTCTTTGACAGCGCGAGAAAGTTCGGCTCGGTCAACATGCCGACCGATGAAAGAAATCCCGTGAATGTTCAGAATCTTGCTTTCAGCGTGCCTGCAAGATTTCTTGCCGCCAACAGCATACCGACAACCTACAGCGGAAACGAATACTCGGGTGTTGCTTTCGGCGAGGACGCGCGGATACTCACAAAAGAAATGTTAAAGAACGGCGCGATAATCGACTTTGCGGCGGCTGAAATCCTCAAAGAAAAAGGGATTGACACAGGAATTATCTCTGAAAACGGCACTATGGGCATGGGCTCAGCTGAGCATTTTGCAAGTGGTGAAAAGACGAGCACACTCACCTCGACTAAAATGCACAAGGTAGAGCTTTCCGAAAGCGCCGAAATTTGCAGTTATATTGAAAACAGCGGCGAAAAAATGCCGGTTTTTTATAAATATCAGAACGCCGATGGGCTTAAATTCGCGGTGTTCACCTTTGACGCTTACTCTGCTGAGGAGCACATTTTCAGAAATTACGAAAGGCAGAAGCAGGTGGTTGACGCGCTTCAATGGCTCAGCGGCAAAAAGCTGCCTGCCGTCTGCGCGGGGCATCCCGATTTGTATATTCTTACAAAGAAAAGCGGCAATAAATTCGCCGTCGGTCTGTGGAATTTCTTCCCCGACAAAATTTATGAGCCGAAAATCGAGCTTCCCGAAAACATAAAATCACTGAGAATTTTCGGTGCTCAGGGTTGCGCGGAGAAAAATATACTCACTCTTTCAGCGATTGAGCCTTACGGCTTCGCGGCGGCGGAAATCGAGTTTTAACAAAAAAGCAGGTGCAGAAATGACAAATATCGAATGGTTCAAACAGGCAAAATACGGAATGATGCTCCATTGGGGGCTTTACACGCTGCTCGGCGGCGAATACAAGGGGCGCAAGGTGTTCAATTACGCCGAGTGGGCGCAGTCGTATTTTCAGATTCCGAACGCAGAATACGAAAAGCTGGCGGCGGCGTTCAATCCCGTCGGCTTTGACGCTGAGGAATACGCTAAAACCGCAAGGGACTGCGGAATGAAATACATCGTTATCACAACAAAGCATCACGACGGCTTTGCGATGTATCACTCAAAATGCGACAAATTCAATGTATATGACGCGACGCCGTTTCACCGTGATGTGCTCGGTGAGTTTGCTGTCGCCTGCAAAAAATACGGTCTGAAGCTCGGAATTTACTACTCGCAGGACCTTGACTGGCATCACCCTCACGGTGGCGGCTACAACTCAAACCATATGTGGAACAGCGGAACGACTTGGGACAACAGCTGGGACTTCAAGGGCGAAAAGAATTTTGACATATGCTTCAACGAAAAAATTCTGCCGCAGATAAAAGAGATAATGACCTCCTACGGCGACCTTTGCCTTGCGTGGTTCGATGTGCCGATGACGATTTCCGCCGAGCAGAGCGAGCTGATTTACAAAACCGTCAAGGAGCTTCAGCCCGACTGCCTGATAAATTCAAGGCTCGGCAACGGCAAATATGACTATGTTTCGCTCGGCGACAATGAAATTCCCGAAAAAATGGAGCTTTCCGAAGGCAAAGACATAGACTACCGAGACATCGGCGGATTCAAGCCCTCGCCGTATTCACTTTATGAAAGTGCCTGCACGCTTAACGACACATGGGGATTTTCCTACCACGACAAGAACTGGAAGTCGGCGCAGAAGCTCTCCGAAAACAAAGCTCATCTCAATTCGCTCGGCATAAATTATCTTCTTAATGTCGGCCCCGACCCGCTCGGAAGAATTCCTTTTGAAGCAAAAGAGCTTCTTCTTAATATCAGATAAAAAATACCGCTGACTGCTTGAATCGGTCAGCGGTTATTTGTTTTTATGTTTTATTACCACCACATAGGTTTTTCTCCTTTTATTATTTTGAAAGTTTTTATTTTTTAAAATTTCTTATTACCACCACATAGTTTTCTCTCCTTTAATTATTGAAAGTTTTATATTTTTTTAAAATTCTTAATACCACCACATGACTTTTCTCTCCTTTGTTTTTGTCTTACATCTTTTTATACGAGGGATTACGGCAAAGGGCTAATAATTTTTTGAAAATTTTTAAAATTTTTTATTCATATCAGTCCCGAATGTTCAATTTCTTTTTCCAATTGTATCTAAAATGTAAATTTATCTTTATTCGATTGATTTTTACGCCGTACAGTTGTATAATGAATCAGATTATAAAATAGGCGGTATGTTTATATGGAAAAGAAAATGAGTAAGAAAAAAATCGTATTTCTCTGCATCCTTGCGGCGGTTATCCTTGCGCTCCTTGTAGTGGTTATCGGATATATCCGCGGCTGGTTCGACAAGGGCTATGACGCCGATGTTGTTACCGTTTCGCAGAGGAATGTTACTGCGACCTACGAAACTTCGGGCACGGTTTCCTCATCTTCAGAGGGCAAGTTCACCGCTCCCGCAGGCATCAAGGTCAAAAAGGTAAATGTCAAGGTCGGCTCTATCGTTAAAAAGGGCGATGTTCTCGCGACCTTTGACGCGTCGTCTCTTGATGAATCTCTGAGCGAAAAGCAGGAGGCTCTCAACAAGGCGAAAAAGGCGTATGACGATTATAAATCGGGAATCACAAACTCCAAAACTCAGCTTGCGGATATCGAAAAGCAGATAGCCGAGGCGGAGCAGAAGGTAGCAAAGCTCGAAAAGGAATCTGAGCAGGCCTCTAAGGACGCCGAAAAGAAAGCGGCAGAGAACGCTGAAAAGGCAAAGGCAGAAGCTGAGGCGGCAAAGGAAAACATCGAAAAAATGACCGACGACTCCACCCTCGCGGGCAAGATAATCGGCGGCATAATCAACTCAAACTCAGACCTCAAGCAGATGAAAGAAATGCTCGGCTCGCTTTCCTCCATGGGCAGCGGCTACGACCTTTCTCAGATTATGGGCTCAATGTCGGGCGGCACATCTCAGTACGAGCTTATGCAGGCTCAGCTCGAGCTTGCCACACTTAAAGCAAGCAAGGCCATGACAGAGGCTCAGTCAAACGGCAGCCTTGAGTCCGTTTACAAGTCAGTCTATGACGCGGCTCAGAAGGCGTATGACGAAACCAAAGCTGAAATCGACACTCTGAGCGGCGGCTGGGTAGCAAAGCATGACGGCGTTGTAAGCGCGGTTGAAATTCAGACAGGCAAAACAATCAAAGCGGACGAAGAAAAAGCGGCGTCTTCATTTGACGCTTCCTCAATAGTTAATTCCGTTATGTCGGGCGGCGATGTTTCGTCCCTCGTTTCGGGCTTCTTCTCACAGGGCGGCAAGGGCATCACCGTTCAGTATTATCCGCTCGAAATAAAATTCATGCTCAATAAGGGCGACCTTGACGAAGTTTCCGTCGGTCAGGTTGTTGATGTTAAATCCGAAACAGGCAAAACAATCAAGGGCGAGGTTACATTTATCGCCGCTGTTGCGACTGCTTCCTCGGGGCTTGATATTAACTCCCTCATGGGCGGCACAGGCGGCTCGGGCGGCGGCATAGAGGCAATCGTTTCCGTCGAGAAGCCCGATAACGGCATTATCATCGGCCTTGACGCTGATATTTCAATCGACACAGAAGAAAAACGCGACTGCATAACTGTTCCTGTTGAGTCAATTCAGTATGACGACAGCCACGCTTATGTTTTCGTCTATGACAGCTCAGAGGGCACAATTTCACGCAAGACCGTTGAAACAGGCATATTTGACGGCACATATTACGAAATCCTTTCGGGCATCAAGGCTGGCGAAATAATCGTCAGAACTCCTGTTGCCACTATGAAGGACGGCGATAAGGTAATCGCACACAATGTTGACTGATGACGGAGGTATGTCATGAGTATATGGGAAAACATTAAAATCGCCGTATTCAGCATACGCACGAACATGATGCGTTCGATTCTGACCATGCTCGGCATCATCATCGGCGTTGCGTCGGTTATTGCCATTATCACGGTCGGCAACGGCGGTAAGGACTATATAGTTGACCTTATGAGCAGTATGAGCTCGGGCGCGGTGTCCATTCAGGTCAACACTGATGCAACGGCGGCGGAGTTGATTACCAAAGAGGACATTGAAAGCCTGCGCGGTATCGACTCCATTCAGTATGTTTCGCCGATGGATTATAAAATCGGCTCGGCTTATACTGACGATGAAACCGCCATGTGCTTCGTGCTTTCGGGCAACGAGGATTTAAACCATGTTATGAACATCACAATGCGCCGCGGCAGATTCTATACGGAAGAAGAAAACAAAAACGGCGCGAATGTATGCGTTATTTCGGAGCTCGGCGCGCTCATAATGTTTGACTCCATTGACTGCATCGGCGAGTATATCAACTTTCAGGTCAGCGGTCAGGTTGTTAAGCTGAGAATAATCGGCGTTACAAGCGCTGACCTTACAGCGAGTACATCGTCATCAAACTCAACCGTTTCGATGTACAGCGAAATGTCGGCGAACATGAGCGGCGTGAACACGCAGGACACAATGATGGGCGGATCTGCCATGATAGCCATTGTAACGCCCATTACGGTTACAGATAACATGAGCAACTCAAAGGGTTACAGCATGCTCTATGTTACGGCCAAGGACAGCACACAGGCTCGCACAGTCGGCAATGCCGCAAAAAACATTCTTTACGCAAAGCACGGCAACTTCGGCTCAAGAGTTTATAATGTTGTCAACATGGAAACATACACCGTAATTGTTGATAAAATTATCGACGTATTTACAACCTTTGTGGCAGGTATCAGCGCGATAGCCCTGCTTGTAGGCGGTATCGGTGTTATGAATATCATGCTCGTTTCCGTTACAGAAAGAACGAGAGAAATCGGCATCAGAAAATCCCTCGGCGCAAAGACCTCGACGATTATGTTCCAGTTCCTTACTGAGTCCATAATTCTCTGCCTTATCGGCGGTATCGTCGGGTTCATTCTCGGCGTCGGCATGGCGGCGGCCGTGGCGTGGTACGCGGGAATTTCAATTAAGATAGAAGCCACTACAATCGCAATCGCCGTCGGCTTCTCAAGCGCGGTAGGTATTTTCTTCGGTCTGTATCCCGCAAGAAAGGCCGCGAAGATGCTGCCCATTGACGCTTTAAGGAGGGATTGATATGAGCCTTATAGAGATAAAGGATGTTTATAAAATATACAATCCCGGTGAAAACGAAGTCCGCGCCCTTGACGGCGTGAGCCTTACAATTGAAGAGGGCGAGTTCGTCGCGATAATCGGTCAGTCAGGCTCGGGCAAATCAACGCTTATGAATATGCTCGGCATGCTCGACACCTGCACCTCGGGCGAATATTACATGGACGGCATTGACGTTTCTCACATGACGGACGACGAGCTTTCCGAAATCCGAAACAAAAAAATCGGCTTCATTTTCCAGGGCTTCAACCTTATTTCAAGCCTTACCGCAAAGGGCAATGTCGAGCTTCCGCTTGTCTATCGCGGAATGAAAAGAGCCGAAAGAGAGAAGCTTTCAGTTGAATCTCTCAAAATGGTCGGTCTTGAAAAAAGAATGCACCACAGACCGTCTCAGATGTCGGGCGGTCAGCAGCAGAGAGTCGCTATCGCAAGGGCAATCGCCGCAAAGCCACCGATAATCCTTGCCGATGAGCCGACGGGCAACCTTGACTCCCACTCGGGCAAGGATGTTATGAAAATAATTCACCAGCTCCACGAGGAGGGCAGGACGATTATTCTCATCACCCACGACAACGGCATAGCCGAGGAGGCTCAGCGCGTTGTAAGAATACAGGACGGAAAAATCATAGAAGATTACATTCAGGCAACACCTCACAATTAGGGCATACGCCTTGCTTGAATATTATTCCGTCATTTTGCCCGAAAACTCCTTGAAATACGGAAGTATTCCTTCAGAATTTTCAGACAATCTGACGAAAAATCTTACTGTGCAATCCGCACACCTTAATTGTGCGGTGTTGCCTTAAAAATCCGAAAGGTGTGGAATAAATGGAATATATTAAAACAGGCAGCACTTATGTTGTAAGAATGGACAAGGGCGACGAGCTTGTTGCATCGCTTCTTGACCTTGCGAAAAAAGAAAAAATAAAGTTCGCCGCCGTCAGCGGAATCGGCGCGACAAACGATGTTGATTTCGGCTGCTTCAATACAGAAATCAAGCAGTACAAGGGCATAAACATGAAAGGTGATTTTGAGATAACCTCACTCGTCGGCAATATCAACACAATGGACGGCGAGAGCTACATTCACCTGCATATTAACCTTGCGGACGAAAACGGCTGTGTTCACGGCGGTCATCTTAAAAGAGCCAACATCAGCGTTACGGGCGAAATCGTCATCACCTGCATTGACACGGTTATCGACAGACGCTTTGACGGCGAAGTCGGCACAAATCTGCTGAAATTCTGATTTTTGTGAGCCGATGAAGAATTTTAAATGTGCGATTTTTGACCTTGACGGAACGCTTCTCGACTCAAACGATGTGTGGCATCAGGTTGATGTGGAGTTTTTTGCTCAGCGCGGTCTTGAACTGCCCAGGGATTACGCAAAAATCATCTCTCCCATGGGATTTAAGGGCGCGGCGCATTACACGATAGAGAAATACAACCTCAACGAAACGCCCGAGCAGGTAATGGCTCAGTGGCACGAAATGGCGCAGAAAAAGTTTGCGAACAGCGTTTCTCTAAAGCCTTACGCAAAGGAATATCTTGAATTTCTCAAAAAAAGCGGCGTTAGGCTGTGCATTGCCACCGCCTCAAACGAGGACTTGTTTGTGCCGTCGCTTGAAAATAACGGAGTTTTTCATCTTTTTGACAGCGTTACCACAATTCAGGAGGTCAGCCGCGGCAAAGGCTTTCCCGATATTTACCTTAAAGCGGCTGAGAAAAACGGCTTTCCGCCTTCTGACTGCATAGTGTATGAGGATATTTACGAGGGCGTGCGCGGCGCGAAAAGCGGCGGATTCTATACCGTCGCGGTCTATGACAGAAACTCAAAGGACGACGAAGAAAAACTGCGCAATCTCAGCGACAGATATGTTTATTCGTTCTCGGAGCTTATGTAATTTCAAAAATTTTCATATAATAAACACCTTTTCAGTGATGAAAAATATCATTGAAAAGGTGATTTTTTATGGATTATATAAAGGCTTTCATAGTGGGCGGTCTGATTTGCGCTGTCGGGCAGGTGCTCATTGACAAAACAAAAATGACGCCCGCGAAAATACTTGTCTGCTTCGTCGTGTCGGGCGTGATTTTACAGGCGATAGGTGCTTATCAGCCGCTTGTGGATTTTGCGGGCGCGGGCGCGACTGTACCGCTGACAGGCTTCGGTTATACCCTCGCAAGGGGAACGGCGCTCAGAGTAGGGGAACAGGGACTTCTCGGCGCGCTGACAGGCCCTCTTGCCTCGGGCGCGGCAGGCATAACCGCGGCTCTCATGTGCGGACTTGCAGTCTCCTTTTTCACAGGCTCAAAAGATAAATAAAAAGAAAAAAGCCGCTCCTTGCGGAACGGCTCACAGTTCTTTAAATTATTCAGCAGCTTCTTCCTCTTTGCCGTCGAAGCAAGAGCATGAAACGTAATCGCATTTGTCGTCCTCAACCTCTTTGCACTTACCGCACTCGGGGCAGAACTTTTTAACAAGAGCGTAAACTGCAACAGCAATACCTGCGATAGCAGCGATTATACCAACGATTTTAAGAACCTTTTTAAGTGTATCACACATGGGGATTGTCCTCCTTTAAATTAGTAATTTTATTATATAATAATACTTGTGAGTTGTCAAGAGTAAACTTAAAATTTACAATTCGGATAAAATCGGATAAAACAAAAGGGCGGTTAAGCCGCCCGTAATGTTTTGATTATTTGTTCAGAAGTTTTGCAAGAGCTGATTTCTTTCTCGCAGCGTTGTTCTTGTGGATAAGTCCCTTAGCTGCTGCCTGATCAACCTTTTTAATTGCAAACTTAACTGCGGCTTCCTTGTCAGCAGCGTCTGTCTCAACAGCGAGATGAGCCTTTTTAATAGCTGTTTTAAGTGCTGAATGAGCTGACTTGTTGCGGGCAGCCTTAGTCTGGTTAACGATAACACGTTTTTTAGCAGATTTGATATTGGGCATAGTTGCACCTCCTTTAGTTCTCTACACAGTTAGATATGATACCATTAAATTCAAAAAAATGCAAGATGTTTTTTTAAATTATTCTCATTTTTTTGTAATCGCCCATTATATTACAATATTTTAATAAAAAAATCAATACTTTTTTGTAAAACGAAGGTGAAGTTTACGGATTTTCGTACCGATCTTGCGCTTGAAATGCGCGAAAGCCTTGAAGATGAAAATATCAGCGGCATTGAAACAGAATTTTTTGAGAGTTCGGGCGCGTCGATAACAAAAATCAAAGTCCTCAATGAGGACGGCGCGCGGCGGCTCGGCAAGCCTGTCGGCACATATATAACCGCCGAAATCCCGAAGCTTACAAAATTCTGCGCCGACGAAAACAGGCTTGTGGATATTCTGAGTAAAGAGCTTCTTTCGCTCTTGCCGACAAACGGAACGGTGCTGACCGTCGGGCTCGGCAACGAAAGCATAACCCCCGACGCGCTCGGCCCTTTGAGCTGTGAAATGATACTTGCCACGCGGCACATAGACGGCGAGTTGTCGCGCTCCGCGGGGCTCGGCGAGCTTCGACCGTCAGCCGTGTTTTCAACGGGCGTAATGGGGCAGACAGGCGTTGAAACCGCCGAGGTAATAAAAGGACTTGCCGATTTGATAAGCCCCTCAGCGGTCATTGTGATTGACGCTCTTGCCGCCCGTCGGCTCTCAAGGCTCGGGCGCACCGTTCAGATGTCTGATACGGGCATTGTCCCGGGCTCGGGCGTGGGCAACAGGCGAAGCGCGATAAATTCTGAGATTCTCGGCGTTCCCGTCATATCAATCGGCGTTCCGACGGTTGTCGATGCTCTCACTCTCGCGCAGGAGCTTTCGGGCACGGAAATCGAAAAATCCGACGAGAGCAGAAATATGATAATAACTCCCCGTGAAATAGATTTGGTTATAAGCCGCGCGGCACGCCTTGTTGCAATGACAGTCAATAAGGCTTTGCAGCCGCACATTTCAACGGATGAAATGATGACACTTGTAACCTCAGTTTAAATCAGAAAGGTGATTTTATGTCGGTTTCAAAAGATGAATACAGCAAAATGACGCAGGAGCTGGCTCCCCGTTCACCCGTGGTGAAAAACTGCGTCAAGGCGTTTCTTTTCGGCGGCGGAATCTGCTGTCTCGGTCAGCTTCTGTTTGTGCTTTACGGCATGACAAGGCTTAACAATGAGCAGATTAAGGCGCTCGTGCCCGTTACTTTTATTGTGATTACGGCGATTCTCACGGCTGTCGGCGTTTTTGATAAAATCGCGCGCCACGCGGGCGCAGGTACGATTGTGCCCATAACAGGCTTTGCGAATTCCGTTGTCTGCTCGGCTATGGAATACCGAAACGAGGGCGAAGTTCCGGGCGTCGGCGCAAAGATTTTCAATATAGCGGGGCCTGTAATTCTTTACAGCACAGCGGCGGCGTTCATTTACGGCGTAATCTACTGGATATTTGAAAAGGTGATGGCATAATGGAAAACGGCGTTATAAACCTCAGAAACACTCCGCAGGTGCTCTCGTTCGCGAGTGCGGTCGGCAAAAAGGAAGCCGAAGGTCCTCTCAGGGATTATTTTGATGTAATCTGCGAGGACACGACGATGGGGCAGGATTCGTGGGAAATGGCGGAGAGCTGTTATCAGAAAAAAGCATTTGAAACGGCTCTTAACAAAGCAAGTCTCACGCCCGACGAGATTGACCTTGTTTTTGCAGGGGATTTGCAGAGTCAGTGCACGGGCGCAGGCTATGCGCTGAGAGATTTCTCTGTTCCGTTTTCGGGCGTGTATGGGGCGTGCTCAACAATGGCGCTGACGATGATTCTGTCGGCTATCGCGGTTGACGGCGGTTACGCAAATCGTGCGGCGGCTCTCACCTCGTCTCATTTCTGCGCGGCGGAGCGGCAGTTCAGAAAGCCGATACAGTACGGCGGTCAGCGTCCTCCGACGGCTCAGTGGACGGTTACGGGCTCGGGGTGTGTGATTTTCGGCGGCAAAAGAGAAAGCATGCCGAGAGCGGAAAAGGTGATTTTCGGCAAAATAAGGGACTTGGGAGTTGACGACGCGAACAATATGGGCGCGGCAATGGCTCCTGCCGCCTGCGAAACGATAGGCAGGTTTTTGCAGGGCACAAACACCGCTCCCGAGGATTATGACCTCATTCTCACGGGCGATTTAGGCGCGGTCGGCACGAGGCTTCTCTATGACATTTTCGAGCGTGAATACGGCGCGAAGCTCTCGGGCATTCACAAGGACTGCGGACTGATGATTTACAGCCTTGACTCGCAGGACGTGAACGCGGGCGGCTCGGGGTGCGGGTGCAGCGCGAGCGTTTTATGCTCAAAAATAATGAAAGAACTTTGCTCAGGCGTACTGAATAAAGTTCTTTTCGTGGCAACGGGCGCGCTTCTCTCCCAGACCTCTGCCATGCAGGGGCAGACAGTACCCGGGATAGCGCACGGTATTCTGTTGTCGAATGTGTAAATGTTTACCTGTATTTTTCCATAAGCGTGCGGAACAGCTCCTGCGTTGACGGCGGCGTGTAGGTAATGGCGTGCGCGCCTGCCTCAACGGTTTTTCTCACGCTGTCCTCTGAGCTTCCTCCCGAGGCAATAATCGGCACATCGGGGAATTTCTTTCGGATTTTAGCCACAATATCGGGCGTTTTTGACGCGCCTGCAACATTGATTATCGACGCTCCGGAAGCGAGCCTTGCGGCAATATCGGTGTCTTCGTTCACGACGGTGATTATGACGGGAATATCCACCGCTTTTCTCACCGCGATAAGGTTGAGATTTGAAATCGGCGCGTTGAGCACAACGCCCATAGCGCCCTGACATTCAACATCTTTCGCGAGGGCAACGGTGCGGATACCTTTGGTTGTTCCGCCGCCCACGCCGCAGAAAACGGGCACATACGAGGCTTTGATAAGCGCGTCGCTTATAGCCTGCTGGGGGGTGAAGGGATAAACTGCAAAGACAGCGTCCGCGTCGCAGTTGCGTATAATCGCAATATCCGTTGTGAAAACAAGCGTTTTAATCTTTCTGCCATAGATGATAATTCCGCTTGCCTTGCGTGCTTCTTCGGGCATTTTAAGAATATTGTGTCTCAATGCGCTGCTGATTGATGGGGCTCCGGTTTTAGCGGTTATCTCATTTTCCATAACATCCTCCTGATATTTTATTGGGTAAAATAATTTTAATATGGAGGATTTTTTAAGTCAATACGATTTGCTGTTGTTTAACAGATTGTTTACAATTTCTGAACGGATGGTGATTAAATGTACGAAAAAGGCAGCTTAAAGGCTCTCAAAACCGCAGTTTATGTGTCGAGAATGCTCGAATGGCTCAGCGCGATTTCAACCGCCGTTACAGCCGTAACCGCCGTTTTGGCGATATACACAGGCGCAAAACGGCTCAGCAGGAGATGAGCATGATTTGTAGTAAAGTTACCCTGAATATAAAAAACGGGCGATTTTTTGGATCGCCCGTTTAAAACTACGGATTTTACCGCGCATGCACGTTTTTACTTAATTCTTTATCTGTTTTTTCTTGAACACGCCGAATGCTATGGCGAGGAACAGGGCGATATGCGCCGCAACGATTACCGCACCAATGGCAGGGTCAAATTGCGCGTCGTTGCCGCCGAAAATCTCACCGAGCATTGTTGAGCCGCCGTAGGAGTATTCCTTAACCGTGTTGCCGATATACTGCGACAGATTGAGATACGGAAGAACGGTGTAGGTGAGAACGCCGCGAAGCCTGCTGTTGAGCTCTGCGCATATCGGCTGAGTAAGCGACGATACGCAAAGTGCCGCCGCGCCGACTGTCAGGGCAAAAATTCCTCCCTTTGCGAAAACAGCCGAAAGCATGAACGCAAACGCGATAATCACGAACGCCGAGAACATTCTCGCACCGACATTCATAAGAGTATAGACAATCGGATTTATCTGCGCGACCTTTCCGCCTTTCATAAGCAGATACGGTACGGTCATATCGTTGTTGTCGGTGAAGATAAGCTCCATGACAAACAACACCGCGAGGGACACGATCACAGCCGCAACGCCGTAGAAAATAACCGTCAGCAGCTTTGAAAGCAGGATCTTCGACCTGCTTTTCGGTCTTATAAGCAGAAGTCTTACCGAGCCTGTGGAGTATTCGTTAAACATGATTGTGCTTGCCACGGCAACCATGAACAGGCAGACGATAAACGCCGCCGAGCCCGCGTCGCTGAGAAAACTGCTTCTCAAAGAGTTGACATACGCTTCGGGGAGAGGAATGTTTTTATCGAGCGAATATTTCACAAGCTCAACCGCTTCATCCGCGTCCTTTGTCAGAGTCTCAATTTTTGCCTTGTATTCGTCATAGCTTTTGAACATATGTCTTTCATCGCTTGTGCTGAAAAGCTCTTCATTCATAAGCACATTGTAAGAAAACTCAGCCGCCGCGTTTGTGAGAATATCCATTACGGAATTATACTGCCACGAGTCGTATTCGGGCTTGTTTTTGTTGAGATATTCCATGCCCCACTGATTAAGCTCAGCCGTTTTTACAGCCGCTCTTGCTTCCTCGGCAGTCATTTTTATTTTTGCGTTGTCGGGGCTTTTCGCAAGCTCAGCTTCAGCGGCTTGCAGGTTGTTCTGACTTTCTGCCAGCTCCTCAGTGCTCATATCAAGGCGCATTTTATAGAAGTCCTCAATTTTCGCGTTGAGTATGCCTGTTTCAAGCTCCTGTATCATGCCGTCAAGCTCGGCAATCTTTTTGTCAAGCTCCTCGGGCTTAAGGGTAAAAACATCTTTGTAATTCTCTTCGGTGTAATAAGCAGACAGCCTGTCCTTGTCAAAATTGACTTCGCAGTTCATTTCCTCATAAGAGAAGAAGTTTTCCGTGATATTCTTCTGACTGCCCGATTTTGCAAGGGAGCAGACCGTTTTTGCCATAACAAGAGTCTGATAGCTGCTGTAATACTCGTTATAACGCCAGTCATCACCCGAAGCGATTTTGTTTTCATAAAAGAATTTATCCGTCTCACCGAGGGCGTTGTAATATGCCTTGCCCTCAACGGAATCTTCATTTTCCGCAAGGTCGGTGAAGTAAGTCGGCTCATACTCACCGACGGAGCTGTTCAGAAAATAACAGCCGACAGGGTAGAGGATTGAGAAAGCTAAAATCACGCAAAGAGCGGCTTTGACAAAGCCTGTTTTGAATGTTTTAATCAGCTCGTTTTTGAAAAGTCCTGTCATACACCGACACCTCCCTCAACATTGTGCGAGGTCGTTTCCATATACGCCTCTTCAAGAGTTTTGACCTTCGGAACAACCGCATAGACCGCAACGCCGCCCGATGTGAATTCACCGAGAAGCGACGGAATTTCGCTCTTGCGGCAGAGAATTGTGAATTTCTCGTTATTTTTCAGCGTGAACTGAATATTTCTGCGGTCAAGAATTTCCGCGGCGGCATCGGCAGGCGAGCACTCAAGCTCATACTCATTATTGTCCTCAACCGCAACATTTCTTATCTCGTTCATGGTCTTTATATCCGCAACTCTGCCGCGGTCGATAATCGCTATCCTGTCGCACATCAGGTCAAGCTCCGCGAGCATATGGCTCGACACGAGCACCGACGCGCCGTCCTCACGGGTGATGCGCTTGAAGATATCTCTCATCTGCTTGATTCCGTCGGGGTCAAGTCCGTTTGTCGGCTCGTCAAGCACAAGCAGCTTCGGCTTGTGGAGAATCGCCTGAGCTATGCCGAGACGCTGACGCATACCGAGGGAATATTTTGAGATTTTGTCGTTGATTCTGCCCTCAAGGCCGACGGTTTTAATCACTTCGTCAACTCTCTCTTTATCGACAGACGGATACATGCGGGCGTACTGCATGAGGTTCTCTCTGCCCGTGAGATTTTTATACATTTCGGGGTTCTCGATTATTCCGCCCACGCCGCGTATGGCGTTTTCAAAATCCTTTTTAACATCATGACCGCAGATGCTGATTTCGCCCTCGTCGATTCTCAGAAGCCCGAGAATCATTTTGATTGTGGTGGTTTTGCCTGAGCCGTTGGGGCCGAGGAAGCCGAAAATCTCTCCCTCCTCAACGGTGAAGGAAATACCGTCCAGCACCTTCTTTTTGCCGAAGGTCTTGCTGATGTTTTTTATTTCAAGTACGCTTGACATAGAATCCTCCCTTTTATATTCGTGGTAACACGGTTTTAATTTTATAGCTGTGTGCTCGATGCGGAAAATTTGTTTTGATTTTTCACACGGTATGCGTATGATTTTATCATCGTTGCACCCCCTCAGTCAGCTTCGCTGACAGCTCCCCAAAGGGGCGCCTTTAAGCCTCCCTCGGGGGAGGTGTCAAAATCTCTGATTTTGACGGTGGGGGTATCTTAAAGAAAAATATCGACCGTTTGTATAAAATCTGCCGTAATTTATTAAATTACGATAATATTATATCTTAATTTGATTTAAAAGTCAATATTTCAAGATGATGAATGTGCCGATAAAAAATATACGGGCGATTCACGCACCGCCCGTTTTGAAATATACACTTTTACAGCGCGTTTATCATCTGCATAATATCGGCAAGGTAGTTCACACCGTCGGGGTTCGGGATAGTGATGTTGCCCATTATCGACATGTGCGAGCCGTTGTATGTGGGGAACGCATAATAAACGCCCGTGTCAAAGCCGCTCTGAGCAAGTGTAAGCGACGGATTTTCGCCGACCTCTTTTATCTCAGCGTTGAATGGAGCTTTTTCGGAAATTGTGTTGACAATGCCGTCGTTCGGCTGCCACGCTTCGTCAATCACAATGCCGCCGTCCGTTACCGTGTTCATTCCGCTCATAATCACCGCGGGGAGCAGGAACTGCAAATCAGTGTTTTTAATGTTCGGCGCGAGCTTTCCGCAGCAGATTTCCTTTGAAGTGCAGCACGGAACGGTGAAATAATAAATGCTGTCAACGGTTTTTATCGTTTCGTTGAGCTTCGCCGCGTTGTCGGGGTGCATATCATAAAGCCCGTTGTCGCCCTCAATGAGCTTGCCTGTAGGCAGATTTTTTGTTATATCGCCAGCAAGAACGCACATTGACGTGCCGTTGAACGCGCCCGCGATGCCTGTTATTGAATAAATATAATCACCCTTGCCGCCTGTGAAAAATTCCGAAATTGTGCCGTCGGTCGTGGCGGCGATTTCATCCTCCGCGCCGTATTCAAGAATCGACGCAAACAGAGCGCAGGTCGGACCGCCGAATGAATGGCTGACAATGTTTATCTTGTCCTCGCTGCTCCATTCGTCAATCAGTGCTCTGCCCGTGTAGTCCTCGCCGTATCGGTCATGACCGAATTTCTCACTGTGAGCCTCGCCGTAATCGACAACCTTGCCCGTGAGCTGAGCGTAAAGCTCGCACGCTCTGTCCCACGCGCTGCCGACAGGGTCAATGCCAGCGTCGGCGGCGGTGAAGCCGCTGAGATTAAACGATTTTATATCGTTGCCCGTGGAAAGTCCCCAGTAGGGCAGGTATTCGTCCGCCTCGTTATACTGTCCCCAGCCGAAATAGCCGTGAACAAAAACATAAGGATAGTTCGTGTTGTCCGCGCTGTGGTCAATGTCCAGCACTTCACCGGGCATGACGGAGTTGAAAATCAGCATCATCAGCACGGTATAGACGCTGAAAAGCTTTCTTACAATACTTGTGAGTACAACCATAAAATCACCTCATAATTTAGTTTAAATCAAAAATGCTGTAGATTTCGCTGTAGTCTTTAATGTAATAATCCGCTGTGGCTTTGAGCGTTTCACGGTCGGGCTCGTCTGAGTAGTCCTCTATCGCAACAGTTCTGTAGCCTGCTGCCTTTGAGGGTTTTATCGAGTAGAGTGCGTCCTCAAAAACGAAAACATCGCTGTTCTTTTCCGCGCCGAGAAAATCCCTTGCCATGTTGAAAATCACAGGGCTGTCCTTATGAATACCTACATCGGTTGTGGAGTAAATCCTGCTGAAATACTGACGGAGTCCGTTGCGCTTCAGAGCCGCATCGACAAGGTATTCATTTGTCGCGGAGATAATGCACATTTTTGTGCCGTTTTTCTGCATCTTTTCGAGGAATTCCGCAACGCCCTCTTTCGCTTCGGCGATGTTGTAATAGTAAAACTCAAGAATTTTCATGATTTCCGCCAGAAGCTCGTCATAAGTCAGAGGCAGATTGTATTCCTCAATCATGTATTTTATGCCCTCACGGTAGCCTCTTGTGCGGAAGGTTTCGCCTGCATGGGGAGTGATTCCGCGCATCATCAGATATGCGCCGCCGCAGGTGTCCCATATGTGCATCGAGTCGGTAAGAGTGCCGTCAAGGTCAAAAATCGCATATTTTATCTTTTCCATTGTTTTTTAAAAACCTTTCTGATTATTATTTCCTGCTTGCTTCAACTTTCGCCGCTATTTCATGAACGAATTTTTCGTCATACATTCCTTTTTCTTTGATTTCTTCTATCAGCTCGTCGTCGGGCGAAAAACTTTCTGAATAGTAAACAGTTTCAAGCAGAGTCTGAACTTTCGGAACGCAGCCGTATAAATTATAAACAGAAAACATAACCGCAACAGCAAGCATTATTACTCTGAATGGCCTTTTAACGGATTTATACATCAGCGTCATAGCATAAATCACATAATACGAGAAGCAGACCGCTCCCGCAAACATTGTCCTTGAAATGCGCAGGTCAACGAAAGCCATCATTATCTGAGAGCCGCACCCGAGAACAAGAGATATAAACGTAAGCCACTGTTTTTCTTTAACTATCAACGCTATGCAGACGACAGCCTCAGCCACAAAGAGCACGGCGATATAGATCAGCTTTATTACGACGATGGGCATAAATAAATCGCTGATTATATCTGCAGCAGTGAGGACGGTAAGAGCCGCGGCAATTAAAGAGTAAATGCCCTTGTATGTTCCTTTGGACTTCTGAATGTAAAGCAGCAGGAAAACCGTGGAAACAGATATAAGAAAGATAAACAGCATGGCCTTAATTGAGAACCAGTTATCCATAAGCTGAGTGTTGTAAAGTGAATGAAGAAATCCTTTTATAAACGGAAGCTCGCTTTTTTCCGTGTCGTATCTGTTGGAGGTTACGGGAGCAAGCACAAAATACAATATGCCCGCGACAGAGGCAATTAACGAAATCACAAGAGAAACACTGTTTATTTTTTTATCGTGAATAAGCGATTTTGCGCAAAGGAGAACGATAAGACCGAAAATTATCGCGGCAACCTGTTCCATGGATATTGCCGCAATAAGCGCAAGAATCGGCAGAAGAGCGGATTTTCTGTTCTTTTTATACACAAAAATGAACAGCGATACAATTGTCATCGGAAACAGATAGTTGAAGCTCGCTGAAATCCAATAGACAGTCGGACGGAGAAACTCAAAGTCAACGCAGGTGTAAAACAGCGACGAGCCTATAAGCGCGGCTTTGAAATCAATGCTCTTACATTCAATATTCTTTGCGGTTGTGAACACAAGCACGCCCATGGTCAGCGTGTTCAGAACGCGCCATACATTCAAATTGAAGCCGAGAGTAAGCATTTCAAGCAAGTGCACAAGCAGTCTTGCGTTCTGATTGAAATAATGCCATTTCAGGAATGAGAAAATCTCCTTTATTCCTGCTTTGGCAATAGTGTAATATGTCAGGTCATCAAGTATGCTGAGATTCACAAACTGACATATAATAAAGGTAATAATAACAAACAAAAAGAAAACAAAATAGTGGTAGTTGTTTTTAATAAACGCGCCGCTTTTTTTCATAACGGTTCCTCCCGATTTGCAAACTTATACATCTAAAGCATACCATAACGGCGGGTTAAAGTCAAACAATAATCAGTAATGTGAATGATTTTTGCATAAACTTTTAAACTGTGTATTTCAATTATAAAAAATTTGTGCTATACTAAAAGATAAGCTATAAAAAGGAGGTCTGTACATGGATAAATTCAAGCTCGTTTCGTCTTTTCAGCCTATGGGCGACCAGCCGAAGGCTATCGAGGCTCTTGCCGACGGAATCAACAAAGGCTACAAAGAGCAGACGCTTTTAGGCGTTACAGGCTCGGGCAAGACTTTTACAATGGCGAATATTATCGCAAAGCTCAACAGACCTACCCTTATTCTCGCCCACAACAAAACCCTTGCCGCTCAGCTTTGCAGTGAATTTAAAGAGTTCTTCCCCGAAAACGCCGTGGAATATTTCGTTTCTTATTACGATTATTACCAGCCCGAGGCGTATATTCCCACAACCGACACTTATATTGAAAAGGACAGCGCGATAAATGACGAGATAGACAAGCTCCGCCACTCCGCGACCTCGGCTCTTTCTGAGCGCAGGGATGTTATAATCGTCGCGAGCGTTTCGTGCATTTACTCCCTGGGCGACCCTATTGATTACAGAAGCATGGTTATTTCGCTTCGCACGGGAATGGAAAAGAACCGCGACGAGCTTATTCAGAAGCTCATTGAGATACAGTACGAGCGCAACGACATAGGCTTCACGAGAAATAAATTCAGAGTGCGCGGCGATGTGGTTGAGGTTTATCCCGTCTATTCCAACGAAAACGCGATAAGAATTGAGTTCTTCGGCGACGAAATTGACAGGATAAGCGAAATCAACGCTCTCACGGGGCAGGTCAAAAATGTGCTTTCCCATGTCGCGATTTACCCCGCGTCTCACTATGTTGTCTCTCCCGAAAAAATGGAGGCTTCAATAAAAAAGATTTACAGCGAAATGCTCGAACAGGTCGAAAAATTTCAGTCAGAGGGCAAGCTCATTGAGGCTCAGCGCATAAAACAGCGCACGGAATATGACATTGAAATGCTCCGCGAAACAGGCTTCTGCAAGGGAATCGAGAACTATTCCGCGGTCATGTCAGGCAGAAAACCCGGCGAGCCGCCGTTTACGCTTCTTGACTATTTCCCCGACGATTTCATACTGTTTGTCGATGAGTCCCATGTTACTCTGCCGCAGGTCAGAGGGATGTTCGGCGGCGACTGGTCGAGAAAAGACAGCCTTGTCAATTTCGGCTTCCGTTTGCCCTCGGCTTACGATAACCGACCGCTGAAATTTGACGAGTTTTACGCCAAAACGGGGCAGAAGATTTTTGTCAGCGCAACGCCCGGTGAATACGAAAAAGAAAAGAGCGTTCAGATTGCAGAACAGCTCATACGCCCCACAGGACTGCTTGACCCCGAAATCATTGTCAAGCCCACCGACGGGCAGATTGACGATATTGTCTCCGAAATAAATATCAGAACCGAAAAAGGCGAGCGTGTGCTCATAACAACGCTCACCAAAAAAATGGCGGAGGATTTAACCGAATACCTCGAAAATCTTGACATCAAGGTACGCTATATGCACTACGATGTCGATACTATTGAGCGAATGAAGCTCATCCGCGAGCTTCGCCTCGGTGAGTTCGATGTGCTGGTCGGCATCAATCTTCTGCGTGAGGGACTTGACATTCCCGAGGTTTCTCTCGTCGCGATACTCGACGCGGACAAGGAAGGCTTCCTCAGAAGCGAAACCTCGCTTATTCAGACGGTGGGCAGAGCCGCCCGAAACGCCGACGGACAGGTTATCATGTACGCCGACAGCGTTACGCCATCAATGGAACGCGCAATAAAGGAAACAGCGCGCCGCCGCGAGAAGCAGCAGAAATACAACGAGGAGCACGGAATTACTCCGAAAACGATAAAAAAAGATGTGCGTGATATTCTTGAAATCTCCACGCACGAAAATGATAAATCAACGCGCCGTCTGACAAGGGCACAGCGTGAGGAGCTTATCAAGCAGCTCACTGCAGAGATGAAAGCGGCGGCAAAAATTCTTGAATTTGAGCACGCGGCATTCCTCCGCGATAAAATCGAAAAACTTAAAGAGGGTAAATAAATGCAGGTTAAAGACCTTTTTATAAAGGGTGCGAGAGAGCACAACTTAAAAAATATTGACGTAAGGATTCCAAGGGACAAGCTTGTGGTTTTCACGGGACTTTCTGGCTCGGGCAAGTCCTCGCTTGCTTTCGACACAATTTACGCCGAGGGTCAGCGCAGGTATATTGAGTCTCTTTCATCTTATGCCCGTCAGTTCTTAGGGCAGATGGAAAAGCCTGCCGTTGACTATATTGAGGGACTTTCACCCGCAATTTCAATAGACCAGAAAACTACCTCCAAAAATCCTCGTTCAACCGTCGGCACCGTAACAGAGATTTATGACTATCTGCGCCTGCTTTACGCAAGGGTGGGCATACCTCACTGCCCCGTGTGCGGACGCGAAATTACCCGTCAGAGCGTGGATACCATAGTTGACAAAATCATGGAGCTCCCCGAAAGAAGCAAAATTCAGATTCTCGCTCCGATTGTCAGCGGCAGAAAGGGCGAATATGTCAAGGAGCTTGAAAACGCGCGCAAGAGCGGCTTTGTCCGCGTGCGTGTTGACGGCATTGTGTATGACCTTTCTGAAAAAATCAAAATGGATAAAAACAAGAAGCACAACATTGAGATAATCGTTGACCGTCTTGTTATCAAGGAAGATATAAGAAGCCGACTTTCTGACTCGGTTGAGACAGCGGCAAAAATGTCCGACGGCGTTATTCTCGTTGATGTTACCGACGGTGAGGAGCTTATGTTCTCGCAAAATTACGCCTGCCCCGAGCACGGCGTCAGCGTTGAGGAGCTTTCGCCGAGAATGTTCTCTTTCAACAATCCGTTCGGCGCGTGTCCTCAGTGCTCAGGTCTCGGCGTTTTCAGCCGCCCGTCAGAGGATTTGATAGTTCCCGACGACACGGTTTCGCTCACCGACGGAGCGATAAAGGCTTCAGGCTGGTCAAAGGCTGACGGCGGCACGATAGCTCAGATGTATTTTGAGGGTGTGCTGAACGCTTACGGCGGCAGTATGGATATGCCCTACAAAGACCTGCCCGAGGAGACAAAAAAAGTGCTCATGTACGGCACGGGCGGTAAAAAGCTCAAAATGACAAGAAAGAGCGAGTACGGCAGCGGAACATACATGACCGATTTTGAGGGAATCGTCAACAACCTTCAGCGCAGATACACCGAAACCACAAGCGAATGGTCGAGGGCGGACATTGAGCAGTTCATGACCACCGTTGACTGCCCCGAATGTAAGGGCGCAAGGCTCAAAAAAGAATCCCTCGGCGTTACCGTCGGAGGGCTGAACATTGACGAAATCTGCCACAAATCCATGACGGCGACGCTTGATTTCTTCGATAAACTCACGCTTTCCGCGCGTGATGAAATGATAGCAAAGGCTATAGTCAAGGAAATCCGCGAGCGTCTTAACTTCTTAACGAGCGTCGGACTTGAATATCTCACCCTTTCGCGCTCGGCAGGTACATTATCGGGCGGTGAAAGTCAGCGAATCCGCCTTGCCACGCAGATCGGCTCATCGCTCATGGGCGTGCTTTATGTGCTCGACGAGCCGAGCATCGGACTTCATCAGAAGGACAATGAAAAGCTGCTCGACACTCTGCGCCACCTGCGCGACATTGGCAACACCCTCATTGTGGTTGAGCACGACGAGGACACAATGTTCGCGGCGGATTATATCGTTGATATCGGTCCCGGCGCGGGTATTCACGGCGGCAATGTTGTCTGCTGCGGCAGCGTTGAGGATATTATGAAGTGCGAAAACTCAATCACAGGTCAGTACCTCAGCGGAAAGAAAAAAATCCCCGTTCCCGAGGAAAGACGGCAGGGCAACGGCAAGACCTTAAAGGTTTTCGGCGCGGCTCAGAACAATCTTAAAAATATCGATATAACTGTTCCGATCGGCGAGTTTGTGTGCGTTACGGGCGTTTCGGGCTCGGGCAAATCGTCGCTCGTGAATGAAATAATCTATAAAAAGCTTGCCTCGGAGCTTAACAAGGCAAAGAAATTTGCGGGTAAGCACGACCGTTTTGAGGGCATAGAAAATCTTGATAAAATCATTGACATTGACCAGTCGCCGATAGGCAGAAGTCCGCGCTCAAACCCCGCGACATACACGGGTGTTTTCACCGACATACGTGAGCTTTATGCCGAAACGAAGGACGCGAAAATCAAAGGCTACAAGGCAAACAGGTTTTCGTTCAATGTCAAGGGCGGCAGATGTGAGGACTGCCAGGGCGACGGCATAGTTAAAATTAAAATGCACTTCCTGCCCGATATTTATGTTCCCTGCGAGGTCTGCGGCGGCACACGCTACAACCGCGAAACGCTCGAGGTTAAGTACAAGGGCAAGAGCATTTATGATGTGCTTGAAATGACGATTGAGGAAGCATCGGAGTTCTTCTCGGCTGTTCCGAAGATTAAAAAGAAATTGCAGACGCTCTGTGATGTCGGTCTCGGCTATGTCAAGGTCGGTCAGCCTGCGACAACGCTTTCGGGCGGCGAGGCTCAGCGCGTAAAGCTTGCGACGGAGCTTGCAAGGCAGAGCACAGGCAGGACGATATATCTGCTCGACGAGCCGACGACGGGACTTCACACCGCCGATGTTCACAGGCTCATCAACGTGCTTCAGAAGCTTGTCGATTCGGGCAACACGGTGCTTGTAATCGAGCACAATCTCGACGTGATAAAGACCGCCGATTATATTATCGACTTGGGCCCCGACGGCGGCGACAAGGGCGGCGAGGTGGTCGCCTGCGGCACGCCCGAGCAGGTCGCACAGATAGAAAAATCCTACACAGGTCAGTACCTCAGAAAGGTGCTGAAATAAAAAAACACGGGTCGCCGGGGACGACGACCCCTGCAAACCACGCGGCTAAGACCACGCTTGTAGGGGACGACCTCACGGGCGACCCTTTTTTTATTCGGGGCAACACGGTTGATATTTTGCAGTTTTGCGGACGATGCGAAAAACTTACAATAAAATTCTATCACGGTATTCGCACAATTTTCCGTCTTCGGCGGTAGGGCAGGTGGCTTGCCCCTGCCGCATAAAAAACTGCATATTTTCCAACCTCGTCGGTAGGGGCGATTCACGAATCGCCCGTTTTTATATTCGGGGTATCATAGCTGAAATTTTATAGTTGTGTGGACGATGCGGAAGATTTGATATTGGTTTTATCACGGTATGTGTCCTATCTGTATTTCATCGTAAATCCGCGGGTCATTCGTGAATGACCCCTACAACCGCCCGCCGAAAAATCGCCATAAAACCATATTGGCTCCCTCCCCGAGGGAGCTGGCTGCGAAGCAGACTGAGGGAGCTTGCTCTTTCCACTGCCGTTCTCAAAGAGGGAAGCAATCGTCTGTTTAAAGACCTGCTTAAACTGAAAACAGATGAAAGAGCAAATACCCTCTCAGCCGTCTTTTTTATTATCAATATATCCTCACAAGTTCTTTTTAAAGCAGATAATTCTGTTCGCTTCGGTGAAGCCTGCCGCCATATGAAAACGGAAGCTGTCAAGATTTTCAAGCTCACAGTCGCTCGCAAACTCGGCACACCCCTTGTCCTTTGCCCACTGCTCACAAGCACTCAGAAGCTCACGCGCGAAGCCTCTGCGCCTGTAATCGGGCAGGACAAATATTCCCTCAAGGTAGCCGACAGGCGAGGACTCAGTGCCCTCAACATAGTCGTGCCGAAGCTGACACTGAGCAAACCCGACAGCATTTTCACCGTCGTATTTTATAAAGCACGCCGCGTTATCATCTTTAAGAAGAGCCGAAAATTCAGCCTCCATTTCGTCAGTTGTGTGTCCGTCCCACAGGATTACCGCAAGTCGGGCGAGCACCGCCGCGTCCGTTTCTTTTGCTTTTATTACCAAAAAATCACCTCAGCAAAACAATCGGGGACTCTGCCGCTCAGCAGAATCCCCGCGTTTCTTTTTTAGTTTTCTTCAATGAATTTTACAACATCGCCGACGGTTTTAACTGTCTCAATAAGCTCGTCGGGAACTTCAATTCCGAATTCATCTTCAATGCTCATGGCGAGGTCAACGAGGTCAAGGCTGCTTGCGCCAAGGTCATCGGCAAGGTCGCTGTCGGCTGTGATTATGTTCTGGTCAACTTCAAACTGCTGACTCAGAATCTCTGTAATTTTTTCAAAAATCATGGTAAAATGTCCTTTCGTTATTTGCTGCTTTATATATTAAATGCTTTTTTCTCTGTTGTCAATACCAAATTTTAAAGAATGTGTTTTTAATCAGAATTGTGTAATGAAAATACAGTTTCGATGCAAAAATGAATACTGTTCAAGCCGAAAATGAATATTGATTTTCGGCAATTTCTCTGTAAAGTAATTTACTTGCGCGGAAGTTCAACAACTTGTCAATTGTGCAAAACTCTGTGTAAATTGTGCAAAGATAACGCAGTTTCAAGGCAAAAACCGCGTTTTGAACATATGTTTTGTAAAGTGATTAGCTTTACAACAAAATTTTTGACAGAATTTGCCGAAAAATCAGCCGTTTGATTTTTGAATATACAACCTTATATACAGTCGCACTTTTCAGTAAAGAAAACCGCCTTTACATTTCCGTCAAGCACGAGTCCTTTACTCTTTTTGCAAGATTTTCGAGCTGTTCCATATGCTCAAGGCAGCCGATTTCACGGCGGAACATCGCCGCGCCGCGCATGCCCTTGATGTACCACCCCGAGTGCTTCCTCGCTTCGCGCATGCCGATGTATTCGCCCTTGTATTCGCACAGCTTTCTGATGTGATTGAGCATCACATTCATTTTTTCCTCAATGTCAGGCTCGGGGAGAAGCACGCCGTTTTTCAGGTATTCGTTGACATTCGAGAACACCCACGGCGAGCCGAGCGCGCCCCTGCCTATCATGAGAAAATCACAGCCTGTTCTGTCAAGCATCTCGGCGGCAGAAACGCCGTCAACAATGTCTCCGTTGCCGATAACGGGAACGCTCACCGCCTCTTTTACCTTTCGGATTTCTTCGAGATTCACGGGCGGAGCGTACATCTGATTTTTCGTCCTGCCGTGAACGGCAATCGCGTCAGCTCCGTTAGCTTCACAAATCTGAGCGACCTCAACGGCGTTGATTGAATCTTCGTCCCAGCCGATTCTGATTTTTGCGGTAACAGGGATTTCCACAGCCTCGCGCACGCTCTTTACAATCTCACCGATAAGCGCAGGATTTTTGAGCAGCGCAGAGCCGCCGCCGTTGCCCGCGATTTTCGGCGCGGGGCAGCCCATGTTGATGTCGATAAACTGCGGCTCAAATTCAAGAGCTTTAATCGCCGCCTGCGCCATGATTTCGGGATTATCCCCGAAAAGCTGAGCCGCGCAGGGACGCTCGCCGTCAGATATCGCGAGCAGCTCACGCGATTTTTTGTCCTGCATTGTCAGTGCCTTTGAGCTGACCATTTCCGTTACGGTGTATGCCGCGCCGTAGGAAACGCACAGCTCTCTGAATGCTCTGTCAGCTACTCCCGCCATTGGCGCAAGAGCCGCGAAGCCGTCTATATTAAGATTTCCGATTTTCATGTAATCACTTCTGTCAAGGGCAATCCGCCCGAAATTTTATGAAATTATTTTACCATATATATACCACTCTTGTCAAAAATATGTTATAATAATAATATATATTTTGTGAAGCAGGGAGTATGTTATGAGGTTTCTTGTTATTGACGGCAACAGCATTGTCAACCGCGCATTTTACGGAATAAAAATTCTCACCACTAAGGACGGCAGATTCACCAACGCCATTCAGGGTTTTATGAATATTCTGCTGAATCTCAAAAATGAGTATAAGCCCGACAGGGTTGCCGTTGCGTTTGATATGAAAGCGCCGACCTTCCGCCATAAGATGTATTCCGAATACAAGGCGGGGCGCAAGGGCATGCCCGAGGAGCTTCATCAGCAGATGCCTGTTCTCAAAGAGCTTCTGCGCGACCTCGGCTACAAAATTGTTGAGTGTGAGGGCTGGGAGGCAGACGATATCCTCGGTACTATCAGCCACGCCTGCACAGGCGCCGACAAATGCTTCATCGCTACGGGCGACAGGGACAGCCTCCAGCTCATAAGCGACAACAGCACCGTGCTCCTCGCAACCTCAAAAGGCACGGTGGTTTTTGATAAATCGAAATTATTCGATGAATATGGCGTTGAGCCTTATCAGATGATTGAGCTCAAAGCTCTGCAGGGCGACAGTTCCGATAATATCCCCGGCATTCCGGGGGTAGGCCCGAAAACGGCGGGCGATTTGATTAAAAAATACCGCACGGTTGACGATATTTACGAGAATCTCGAAACGCTTGACATAAAAGAAAAACTGCGCGAAAAGCTCGCCGCCAACAAAGACCTTGCATATCTGAGTAAAGAGCTCGGAACTATACGAACCGACGCGCCGATTTGCCTTGATTTTGACGAATACACCGTTTCGGGCGGCGACGACAGCAAGGCGATAAAGCTTCTGTCGAGCCTTGAAATGTTTAAGATGATAGAAAAAATCGGCTTTACCGCTGACGACATGACGGCGCAGATACAGGAATCTGACGAGACGGTTGAGGTTGAAAATATAGATTCTTTTTCGGATATGGAAAAGTCCGATTCTCTTTACTTTGTGTTTGAATACAATGAGCAGGAGATTGTCCGCGCCGCTGTCAACAACGGTAAAAAGATTTACTGCGTTGAAAATAATAACTTCACATTCGCGTCAGAGCTTTCATCGATATTTTTCGATGAATCAATTGAGAAGACGGTATATAATGTAAAGCTGCTGTATGAGTGGGCATTCAGGCACGGCTTTGAGCTGAAAGGCAAGATAAATGACACCATGCTTGCGGGCTATGTGCTTAGCCCCACGGGCGGCGATTACTCACCCTCGCGCCTTGCGGTTGAGTATTCGGCGATAATCCCGAAGGTCGAGACCGACAGCGAAATCATAAAAGATGCGGCAGCCATGCTCGCGCTCTGGGGCAGGCTTCTTGACCGAATAAACGAAAACGGACAGGCTGACCTGCTTTGGAATATTGAAATTCCGTTCGCGCGTGTGCTTGCATCAATGGAGGTCAAGGGCTTCCTTGTGGACAGGCAGGGCATCATCGACTACGGCGAGGTTTTGCAGAGCAAAATTGACGGGCTGAGAGATGAGATTTACACCCTTGCGGGCGAGGAATTCAACATAAATTCGCCCAAACAGCTCGGCGAAATCCTCTTTAGCAAGATGAAAATTCCGTCAAAGAAAAAGACTAAAAGCGGCTTTTCCACGAGTGCAGATGTTCTCGAGGACTTGGCCGATTCCTACCCGATAGTGGCGTCTGTGCTCGAGTACAGGACGCTTGCAAAGCTGAAATCCACCTACTGCGAGGGACTTGTGAAAGAAATCGCGCCCGACGGCAGAATCCGCTCGACGCTCAATCAGACCGAGACGAGGACGGGCAGAATTTCCTCCGCCGAGCCGAATTTGCAGAACATTCCCGTGCGCACGCCTGTCGGCAAAGAGATGAGAAAGTTTTTCGTCGCGCCCGAGGGCTGCAAACTCATCGACTCCGACTACTCGCAGATTGAACTTCGCGTGCTCGCACATATCGCGGACGACAAGGCGATGATTGACGCTTTCAATAATAACGCGGATATTCACACAATAACCGCCGCGCAGGTTTTCAATATGCCTGTTGAAATGGTTACGCCGCTCATGAGAAGCAAGGCGAAGGCGGTCAACTTCGGCATCGTCTATGGTATCGGCGCATTTTCGCTCGCAAAAGACATAAAGGTTACGCGCAGGGAAGCGGATTCCTATATAAAAGGATACCTCTCACTATACAGCGGCATTGACGAATACATGAAGAATGTTGCCGAAAAAGCGAAGCAGGACGGTTATGTATCGACGATTTTCGGCAGAAGAAGATACCTGCCTGAGCTTAATTCGACAAATTTCAATACGCGCTCATTCGGCGAGAGAGTTGCGAGGAATATGCCCATTCAGGGCACGGCGGCGGACATCATAAAAATCGCCATGATTAAGGTTTATGATCGTCTGAAAGTGGAAAAGCTCAAGGCGGAAATCATAATGCAGGTTCACGATGAAATAATAGTTGAAGCTCCCGATGAAGAAGCGGAAGCCGTTCAAAAAATCCTCTGTGAAGAAATGGAAAACGCCTGTGAAATGAAGGTACGGCTTATCGCTGACGCTCATTCGGGCAGAACTTGGTACGAGGCAAAGGGTGAATAATATGAATATTACATTTGTCTGCACGGGCAATACCTGCCGAAGTCCCATGGCTGAGGGAATATTCAAAAAAATCGTTGAAGCACGCAATATCAACGATATTCAGTGCCGAAGCTGCGGATTATCCGCTTACAGCGGCGACTGTGCGTCGCCAAACGCGGTTGAGGCTGTGAAGAAATACGGCGTAAATATCGAAAATCATCGAAGCTCAGTTCTGACACAGTATCTTGCGCTTGAAACAGACCTGTTCGTCTGCATGACTGAGGCTCACGCACAGGCACTGAAAAGCGCGTTGTATATGTATAATAAAAAATTCACCGTTCTCGGCGGCGGTATTCCCGACCCTTACGGCGGCAATCTGGAAGTGTATGAAAACTGCGCCGATGAGATATATCGAAATTTATCGATACTAGCTGACGCGCTTTTCTGTGAGCTTTTGCCAATGACGGAATGCCATATTGACGGCATATATAATATAGAAAACGAATGCTTTTCCGCTCCGTGGAGCAAAGAGTCTATAGCGGAGGAACTGAACAATGACACAGCTCATTTTCTTGTTGCCGTGTCGGGCGATAAGGTTATCGGCTATATCGGTGTTCACGAGGTCGCGGGCGAGGCGTATATCGCAAATGTTGCTGTGAGTGAAATATACCGCGGTTACGGCGTTGCCTCCCGACTTATGGAGGCCGCCGAAAACGGCGCAAGAGAGCGCGGCTGTGAGTTCATTTCACTTGAAGTCCGCAAAAGCAATCAGCCTGCGATAAATCTTTATAAAAAAAGAGGGTATGCTCCGCTCGGCGAAAGAAAGAATTTTTATACCAATCCGCCCGAGGACGGGTTGATTATGACATTGTATTTTAAATAAGGTGATATTTATGAAAATACTCGGAATTGAATCATCGTGCGACGAAACCGCCGCTTCCGTTGTTGAGGACGGCAGAGTTGTCCTTTCAAATGTTGTCGCTTCACAGGTTGAGGAGCATAAAATTTACGGCGGAGTTGTGCCTGAGATAGCTTCGCGCCGCCACGCCGAGGCAATATCGGGCGTGGTGAAAAATGCGCTGAGCGACGCGAACTGCGAGCTTTTGGATATTGACGCCATAGCCGTTACTTACGCCCCCGGACTTATCGGTGCGCTTCTTGTCGGCGTGAATTTCGCAAAGGGCTTGTCTTTCGCGAGCGGTAAGCCGCTTGTGCCTGTTCATCATTTGCGCTCACACATCGCGTCAAATTACATCACATTCAACGAGCTGAAGCCACCGTTCCTGTGCCTTGTTGTGTCGGGCGGCCACAGCCACATTATAGAGGTTAAGGACTACACCGACTACAAGATTATCGGCTGCACTCACGACGACGCGGCGGGTGAGGCGATGGACAAGGCCGCGCGCGCGATGGGACTGCCTTATCCGGGCGGTCTGAATCTCGACAGAGCAGCTAAGGACGGCAACCCGAAAGCCTACAAAATGCCTCACCCGAGGGTTGACGGCGCTCCGTATGATTTCAGCTTTTCGGGGCTTAAAACCGCCGCGCTCAACACGATAAACCAGGCGAAGCAGAAGGGCGAGGAAATCAGCGTTCCCGACCTCGGCGCGTCATATATCAACGCCGTTGTCGATTGCCTGATTGAGAACACCGAAAAGGCGGCGAAGGCTCTCGGTTACAAAAAAATTGTCCTTGCGGGCGGCGTTTCGGCAAACTCCGTTCTCAGACGCAGAATGACCGAAACCTGCAAAAAGAATAAATGGGAGCTGTACTTTCCCGAGCTGAAATACTGTGGAGACAACGGCGCAATGGTCGCTTCGCAGGGTTACTTTGAGTTTGTCAGCGGCAATGTTGCGGATCTTTCGCTTAATGCCGTCGCGAGCCTGCCGATTGAATAATAAAAATAACCCCGATGTAATGTCGGGGCTTCATTTTATGCGTTAGTGCTTCATACTCAGCAGGATAATTCCCTGCGTTATCATGAATTCACCGAGAATGTATGTGAGCATCACCACAAAATAGCTTTTGAAATAGCCGTTTTTGTAGTTGCGCACCATGAACAGCGAGCAGTCCGAAATGAAAAACAGCACCGCGCCCGCGTAGGCAATCGCCGTACCTGCGCACGGCTCAGAGAGCAGCTGCATCAGCGCAAAAATGTTCATCGAGCTGTTGGCGAGCAGGTAGAAAAACATCGGAATTACCATCGCTTTCGGCGTGTAAGGTTTGACGAGATGAATAATCACCGCCGAAACGCCGAAGTAAACCGCCGCAGCGCCGATTACGGCAAGGGGCTGAATCGCCGTGAAATCCGTGTGCGAAGCATACAGCGCGACAAACAGAAAGTGAGAAATCATAAAGCTGATTCCGCCTGCGGTGAACCACTTGTCTCCCTGCGGAATGAGCAGCACATCGCCCAGCCAGCTTGTAAGCAGAGCCGCAATCAGCAGAATTTCGGGGCGTTTCACGCTCGTTATGTAGTAAGCCGCTATGAGCAGAAGCAGGAACGGCTTTGATATCCGCTTGTCCCACGACACAAAAAGATGTATGAACGAAACGGCCGCAAGAAGAACAAGGCAGATAATGCCTGCAATATCAGAATAAAACATACGCACCTCCGTAATATGTACGAATTATAACATTTTTCGCGTGAAAAAACAATATATAAATAAGTCGAAGTCTGCCGCTGAAGTTCAGCAGGAGGAAACAAAATGACTGAAATAACATACAGAGAATACAAGTCCGCCGACCTGCCCGCGGTAAAAGAAATTCTGAAAAATGATTTGGGCTATGATGTGCCCGCCGACGAGCTGAACGGCAGAATAAATAAAATGCTCTCGCTCGGGAACTATAAAATATTTGTCGCCTGCCTTGGTGAAAGCGTCGTCGGCTTTGTCGGCGCGGTATCGTTTATCGCTTTTGAGGTCAGAAATGAAGCGATGAAAATTATCGCCCTCGCCGTCAGCGAAAAATACAGAGGGCAGGGGATAGGCACAAATCTTCTGAAAGAAGTTGAGCGTTGCGCAAAAGAAAACAATGTGAGCGTAATACTTCTCAACAGCGGTTTGCGGCGGGAAAAAGCCCACGGATTTTATGAATCTCAGGGCTACGCAAAGAGAAGTTACGGCTTCACAAAGAGCATAAAATAAAAATTTCTGAAATAAATAAAAAAATTCAAAAAAAGACTTGATTTTTCAATTCAGATGTGATATATTATATTGCGTTCCGGGTGTGGCGCAGCTGGTAGCGCGCTTGACTGGGGGTCAAGAGGCCGTGAGTTCAAGTCTCGCCACTCGGACCATATCGAGTATTCATAAGGGATTTGACTTATGAATACTCGATTTTTTTATCAATATCTGCGGCATATTGCAGGCTTTTCAGCCTGCATTTTTTATGCTACATAATTGATTGCCACGCCCTGCCTTGTGTCTGCTACAAACTGAGGCTGTGTGCGTGCGGCGGACATTTCAATATATCCCACAAAGCGGTAATATATCTTTATACGCTGCGTTTTGTTTTTACCCGTACCCTCAACTTCAAATACATCAATATGGTCTATCAGCTCTTGAAGAAGCGGTGCGGTGAGCGTTTTCATTTGCATAAATTTCCGTATTGCTCCTACAAAAGCATCTATGCCCATTTGCCGCTTTTCGAGGTTGCCGAGCTGTTTGCGAATTTCACTTATCTTTGCTTTCAGTTCCATACGCTCAACTTCATATTTGTGAGAAAGAGCCATAAACATTTCGTCGGGTACTTTTCCTTCGGTATTGTCTTCAAAGATTTTTTCATAGAGCTTCAGCACCTTTTCATTTCGAGCAATAGATTTTTGCAATTCGCCCTCAAGATGTTTTTTCTCAGCAAGCATATCCTTGTTAGTTTTCTTTGCGAGAATGTCAATGAATTTGCCTTCGTTATTTATAAGCACATCCGAAAGCCTGTTTAATTCAAGAGATACAATCTGTTCGATAGCATCTGCTCTTACATAATGCCTGCCCGGACCGCAGGTGCCACGATAATCACCGACAGAGTTTGAACAACAGAAATAGTGAATATCCTTGTTTGTTGTATTTGTGCGGTAATACATTTTGTGTCCGCAGTCACCACAACGGATTAAATCGCTGAATATGCTTTTTTCTGCATTTTTGGGTTTAGGCGCTCTGCGTTTGGTTTTGCCTGTCAGCTTCTGTACCCGTTCAAATACTTCTCTTTC
This sequence comes from Acutalibacteraceae bacterium, assembly GCA_045640865.1. Taxonomy (GTDB): domain Bacteria; phylum Bacillota; class Clostridia; order Oscillospirales; family Acutalibacteraceae; genus CAG-488. Next base: position 40,748 of record JAZUFU010000093.1, read on the forward strand.
GATAATAGGCTCGTGTACATCTTTGAATATAACCCAATTTTCTTCGGGATTGTCATAACGGGTTTTATTCTTGAAATTTTTTGAATAGGTCTTGAAATTGATAACATCTCCGCAGTATTCCTGTTGTGCAAGCATTTTCTGAATGGTTGTTTTGCACCACCTGTACGGATTGGTTTGTGTTTTCCTTCCTCCTCGGTCAAGACCTTTGCTCTGCCAATACGCCATAGGTATCAAAACTTTCTGTTCCTGCAAAATATGTGCAATAGTTTCATTGCCTTTACCTTCAAGACACATTTTGAATATGTTTCTGACCACCTCCGCCGCTTCGAGGTCTATTATCCATTTTTTCTTGTTTTCGGGACTTTTCATATACCCGTAAGGCGGCTGTGATAATGGTTCTCCTGCATTACCTCTCAGGCGGTGAGATGAACGCACCTTTTTAGAAATATCTCTTGCATACATTTCATTGAGAATGTTTTTAAAAGGTGCTATTTCACTTTCACCCTCGTCGCTGTCAATGCAGTCATTAACCGCAATGAAACGGACATTTCTGTCAGGGAAATAGCTGTCAGTATAGTTGCCTACCGAAACATAATCACGCCCAAGCCTTGAAACGTCTTTGACAATAACAGCAGGTACATAACCCTCATCAATATCTTCAAGCATCTGCTGAAATCCGGGACGGTTAAAGTTTGTGCCTGTGTAACCGTCATCTACATATTCTCTTGTATTTGACAAGCCTAATTCTTTTGCTTTCTGAGCAAGCAGCTTTTTCTGATTACTGATTGAATTACTTTCGCTGTCGGTACCGTCATCTCTTGAAAGTCTGCAATAGAGAGCCGTGATACCGATATTATCTTTTTTATTCGACTTCATTTGTCCTCCTTCCCGACAGTCGAACATACATAATCATCTGATATTGTATCAACATCAGATGTATCAATCAAATCTGCGAAATAACTGTCAAGGTAGTGTTCCACCTTATCTGTTAAAGTAACTTTGTTTTCAGACGGCATAAACTCTGATGATACGGAGTATCTTACGCCGTTGATAACATAATCTTTTTGCTTCTTGCCGAAGCCAACAAAGAATTTATCCATATCTATTACCTCGCATCTCTGTTACGCTGACGTTTGAGAAACTTAGCGTAGTGGTCACAAGCCTTAATAATAAATTCCTCTGCCAGCTTCGGCGGGGTATCGGGTTTGATAAACTGTGAGAGTTTTTCAGCCGAAACCTTATACGCAGGTCTTTGATTCGGCTTATCAGCAGACAGCATTTCCTCAATGGAATTATCTGTCAGGATGCCTGCGATAAAATCCTTGTGCATACGATTTGCCTGTGCATATGACGGAGTGCAGTCAAGTTCTTCAATCAGTCCGAGAACTGTGTACTGCTTATCTTCGTCAAGATAAGACAGTTCTACGCCAACGGAAAAAGCTATTTTGTTTTTATCCATTAAATCAAGCAGTTCAGATATTAAATTCGTCAGACGGATATATCGTTTAACAGTATCTTTACTTGTTCCATCCTGTTCCGCTATAAGTTCTGTTGTCAACTTCGGTGCAATTTGCTCTGAAGTTAAATCTGTTCGTTTGCCCTGATGCTTCAACGCCTCATATTTCAGCTTGTAAGAAAATGCTTTTTCACTGGGTAAAATATGTTCACGGTGCAGATTGCTGTCAACAACCATTACCGCCGCTTCATCTCTTGAAATGTCATAAATTATTGCAGGTACTGTTTCCAGTCCTGCTTTCATTGCGGCGTGTAATCTTCGGTGTCCCGAAATTACTTCATATTCATTCGCTGTGTTTTCAAGCGGTCTTACTATCAGGGGAGAAAGAATGCCCTGCTCCCGTATGCTTTCAATGAGATTATTCATTTCCTCGTTGTCCTGTACCTTGTACGGGTGTCCCTCAAAGGGTTTCAATTTTTCTGCCGGAATTGTAACCGGGTTATTTACATTTAATTTCATCTGTAAAAGTTCCTTTCTAATATTTTTCGTTCAAGTTGATATTCTTTTTTTACCAAATCAAAAAGGCGGGGAGATTCGTCATAAATCTTCTCCGCCTGTTTTAAGTTTTTTCTTAACGGTGTAATGCGTTCTGTTAATGCTTTTCGCTCGTCTTTAAACTGTTGTTTTTCTTCGGGTTCTGCCCGTCTGCGTTTGTTGTCGGCAATGTTTCTTTCGTGTTCAAGCCGTGAGATTTCATCTCTTGTGTTTCCAATATATTCTGATATATCTGAAAGTGTTTCAAGGTTTTCAGTTTTCAGAAAACTGTACTCTGCAATATATCTCTCAATATTCTGTGCTTCGTGTCTTAATTCAACGGACTGAACGGCATATTTCTTTGCTGATTTCATAAGTTCAAATAAGGCAAGTATGATATAGAAAACAGCACATACCAATATTTCACCTGTGTTGTCGCTGTTCTTAACCGAAAAATTTAATTCTTTCATCATCTTTGTAACGGGAGTGTATTGATGTTTGTAAGGTGTGTGACTGTTCCATTCATCTCTGTAAAAATACGGCTTGCTGTGGTTGTTATTAAAATATTCTGCGATTATTTCATCGGGAAATCCGATGCTTTTCAGTCTGATTGCTCTTTCCCAGTCCTTACTCTTAATTGACATTCTCCGCCAGTCTATTGTATATCCGAGTCCGTATAACTGCTGTTGAAATTCTTTCGGCTTTGATGAATACTTTAGACAATATTCAATATCACGCTTCAGCATATCTCTGTGGGTAAGTTTTCCTGCCTTGTGAACCCATACCTCATTTTTATTCCCTGCTGTATGAATGGGAGCATTTTCCAAAACCGAAAGCTGATATTCTTTGCAAATGGTATCGGACATATTCCTCAATGCTTCATAATCTGATTTGTAATTGCAGTATTTTTTACCGTCAACAAAAGAAACAGCATTAAGCACAAAGTGGTTATGATAACAGCCTGTGTTACAATGGGTGGCAACAATAACTTCAAATCTGTCACCCCATAACCGTTCTGCAAGCTCAACTCCGATTTTATGAGCAGTTTCGGCATCAACCTCATCTGACTTAAAGCTCTGATAAGCATGATAACAAACCCGTTTGTCTTTTTCTTTACCCCAATGCTTTCGGGTTTCATTGAAAATATGAACGGCGTTATCCTGTCGGCAGTTAATACCCGTGACATATTCGCATCTTTCGGTTTTAAGTTCATCTGCGGCATATTCAATAACATTTGCGACAGAGTGTAATGCGGTACGGTTTTCCTCTGTTGTTTTTTCGGGATTACAGGCATAAACAATAACATCACGAACACCGTTTTTAATGGGCCATATTGAAGTTACTGCCATTATCCGCCTCTAAATGATTTCCATAGTTCTTTTTCAATACAGTCAAGCTCGTTAAGATGTTCGGTGAGCTTTTTGCTTTCAACAAACCCGTTTCCGTTTGCATAATGCACAAGCTGATTTATGTTATTACCGATACGCCGTATTTCACGGATAAGATTGAAAAAATCAACAGGCGGTGCAGTGTGGATTTCTGTACCGTTTAACACATTACGGATAAAGGCTTCACGGGACAAACCGCTTTTCAATACCTTTTCATTAAGTTTTTCAAGTTCAGTATCATTCAGTCTGACATTGATTGAATTGTTTCTTTTACGCATAATTATTCCTCCATTATTTTAGGGATATTAAGGGATATTCCCTTGACAAGCATTTGACTTTGGATTGCCAAAGTCGTTGCTTGTTACAGTATGAGACGCACACCGTGAGCGGTTATTCGGGACAGCTTCTATGCGTTAAAAAAGCAACTGAAAATACACAGAAAGTATCTGAAATCCGCCTTGATGTGCGTCTTTGTTATGAGCCTTAATGGCTCACTTTTTATTATGTTTTTAATATTTGAGCCATATATGACGGTTTTGGCTCATAAGTTCTTAATATTTTCTGTTCGGCGTATTCCCGTTCTGCCGCACTTTCATATTCAGATTGTGTTACAGATAATTCTTCCGTTTGGTGGTGGCTACTTTCGACGCCACCTCTTGGGCATTTTGTCTGTAACATTGCTTCTGCTAAAGTTAACATAAATACCATCTCCCGTTACTCTCTATTTCAGATACTGATTAAACCGTAGCATTGTCCTTTTGAGAGGAAGTTCAAAAATCCTCCGCTACGGTTCGGATTTATTATCCCTGTACATCCGACACTGTTCCTATGCCCGTCCGCTATCGGTACGACCATGTATTTCACCGAATAATTTTCTGCTTCGCTTGTTCAAAATCTTCCTCTGAACACGGGAAATCCGCTGTCATGGCAAAGCCGTTGTATCATGTCGGCAGGGTATTAACTTGTATGAAAGTTTTGTTTTCCATAAATACCTCCGACAGAATAACCAAAATGTTTCTGAAAACTCAGGCATAAAAAACAGCCCTCTGAAATCAATTCAGAGAGCCGAAAACAATGTTGAAAACTGAGTTTCCGTAAACTTTAGTAATTAAATTAGTGTGTCATAGTCAAGCGTTTACTGCATTTCTCATCCTCTCTGGGACTATCAGGATTTTAAAACTTCACCTTATTTTAATACAAGAATTATGAGAAATTTGTCGCTTTTTAGGGTGAAGAAAAAATATTTTTTAAAGATTTTCTCCGCACCACTGTTCGACAATGATACGGATAGTTTTTTGGAAAAAACATTATGAATACTTTGTCAACAGATTTTCAATAAACGAGTCATTATTACAGTCATAAAGTATTTCAAGGATCTTTTTTGCTTTCAAGTTATATGTTTCGTCACCTGTTGTTTGAGCAAGGACAGTCATGTGATGTGAAACAGACCACGCAAGCGGCGTGAGGGCAGACAATGCGGTATTGCGTTTTTCATCTCCATCTAAAATACAGACAAGAGCATTTTCACGCCCTTTATATAAGTTCGGCAGTTTCTTTGCCTGCTCCAACGCTTTTTCACGCTCAGATAATATGTGTGGCATAAAGCCAATAAGTAAAAAATATGTGTTTCAGTTTGTATTTAGTTGTAGGGTAAATATATTATTCACCAATTTACAATTATAGAGAACATTTGTTCCTTTGTCAATATTTTTCTACAAATTTCTTGCCGTTTCATCTGAAATAGTTCCCACCCCGGAATCACACCGCAGCGTTGCCTTGCTCGTATCATCGCAAAGTCGTATCACTTTCAGACGGTCATTAAATTTTCAAGGTGCATAAAAACAAAAAAGTCCTCACCTCCGATGAACAGAGGAAAGGACTTTTATCGTCGGTATTACGCAAGACAAACAAAAAAAACACCGCTGAAATAAGTACAGATTGCCTCTGTTCTTATCTTCATACGGTGCTTGGGTAGTCAATATATATTGCTCCGCTTACGCGCTACAAAGTTAATATTTAATTTGTGACATCATTATATATAACAAATGTATGATTGTCAATATAGTTTTTTCAAAAAAGTGTCGTGTTGATTTTTCAAAAAAGTGTCGTGTTGATAAAAAGTTTTGAAGTAACAAGTGACTGTAAACGGATTGAATTTTACAATGTATATGTGCTATAATTATAGCAATCTTTTTTTGTTAGGCAGGTGATATTATGCAGTTAGGGGTCGTTACAGATATCCACAACAATCTTGCAGCACTTAAAGTTGTTATAGAAAAATTGCAACAGCTTGGTTGTGATAAGATTATTTGCTGTGGAGATATAATTGGAATTGGACCATATCCCGAGGAAACTGTGCAATATCTTATGCATATTCCCAACTTGATTGCCGTGCGAGGAAATCACGAAAAATACCTGTTTGATGAAATGCCTGCCGAATATCCCAACGAAGAAAATATGGGTTATGAGGAAATGAAACATCACCAATGGGAACACAGTTTGTTGTCAAAGGAATCGGTTGATTTTCTCAAAAACTTACCATATAAGGTTAACTTTAAATGTGAAGGTTACACCTTGTCTGTTATGCATTACTGTATGGACTATGACGGTCATTATATAAACGGTAAATTAAATCCTACTAAAAGAGATTTAAAAAAGATGTTTGCTGATGTTGACGCAGATATTGTTTTATACGGACATAACCACAACAGAAACATTTGCAAATGTGATAAAATTTACATAAATGTCGGTTCACTTGGTTGCCCAGCACAAGATATAAATATCGCACGAGCAGGTATATTGAACATAGAAAACGGTGCAGTTGAATTTAAGCCAATTGACTTGGAATATGATGCCGATGAGGTAATCAGGGCGATTGACGAAATCAATTATCCTGATGCTGACAATATAAAAAAATACTTTTATGGAATCTGATAAAGGAGGACTAATTTATGAAGCATTACGGAACGCAAATGTTAGAAACAGACAGATTGATTTTAAGAAGATATGTGAGTGAAGATGCTGCCGCAATGTATCAGAATTGGGCATCCGATTCTGAGGTCACTAAATATTTAATGTGGCAGACACATTCCAGTGAGGCAGTAAGCCAAAGTATTATAAATGAATGGTTAAAAGAATATTCTAACGATAATTATTATCATTGGGCTATAGTATTAAAAGAAAACGGTAATAAGCCTATTGGTGATATTGCTGTAGTGCATATGAACGAAGAAGTTTCTATGATGCATATCGGTTATTGCATAGGTAGAGATTGGTGGCACCAAGGAATTACATCAGAAGCACTTAAAGCAGTTATGGATTTTCTGTTTGATACAGTGGATGTAAATCGCATAGAATCAAGACACGACCCAAGAAATCCTAACTCCGGTGGGGTAATGAAAAAATGCGGTATGAAATACGAAGGAACTTTACGTAGCTCTGATTGGAATAATCAGGGTATCTGTGATGCTTGTTATTATGCTTTGTTAAAGTCGGAGCGATAAGGTGACAATGATGAAAGTGGAATTAAAGCAGTTAAACATTAATAATGCCGAACAAGAATATGCGATGTTACAGGGTATTCTTGATATAGAAAACGGCTTTACGAATCCTGCATATAACTTGTCCTACAAGGAATATCAAAAATGGTTACAAGAAACAGATAATCATTCACGAGGCATAGATTTACCAAAGGGTTGGATTCCTTATACTACATATTTTTTATATATTGATGATATTCCGGTAGGCTATGGCAGAGTAAGACATTCGTCATCTGAATATCTTGAAACTGTCGTTGGTGCAGGAAACCTTGGTTATGGCATCTCAAAAGAATATCGCGAAAAGGGTTATGGCGATATCCTGTTTAAAGAATTGTTAAAGAAATGCAAAGAACACGGTTATAAAGAAATCAAATTATTTCCTTTGAAAACAAATGAAGCTACTGTAAAGATAATGCTTAAAAACGGTGGAAAGATAATCGGTGATTTCAAAGGCGAAAAACATATTATATTAATTCCGTTACAATAATTGACATTCTAATTTAGGGAGGGATACAAATGTTAAGATTAAGACCTTACAATAAAAATGATGCAGACACAATACTTTCTTGGAGTAAAGATGAAATATCCTTTTACAAGTGGTCTGCAGGTGTTATGGGTAAGTATCCCATAAGTAAAAAGAAATTCAGTTTTGTTGAAAATCTTATGGCTTTTACTGCTATTGAAGATGATGAGATTGTTGGATTCTTTACAATGAGAAGACCATCAGAAAGCTTTGACGAACTATGATTTGGTTTTGTAGTTGTTGACCCCGTAAAGCGTGGTAAAGGATACGGGAAAGCAATGCTTCAGTTGGGATTAAAATTTGCAAAAGATATTTATGGCGCTAAAAAGGTTTCTTTAGGTGTATTTGAAAACAACGAATCAGCTTACTACTGTTATAAAGCAGTTGGTTTTCGAGATGTTGTGTTGGAAAAGACTGAAACCTATACTGTGCTTGGCGAAGAATGGAAATGTTTAGAATTGGAAATGCAACTATAAACCATCATGTATTATTTGCTTAAGGTGATTTTTAATGGATAATTATAGTTTGATTGATTTAATTCAAAATAAATATCATAGCAACAATAAAAAAGATGTTTTGACGCATGTTGAAAATGTAGCAGAATTAGCTATCGGTTTAGCTAAAGTATATGACCTTGATGCTACTAAGACCAAACTTGCAGCATTACTTCACGATATAAGCGGAGTGATGACACCGCAAGAAATGTATGATTTTGCAAAAATGCGTGGTTTAGAAATAGACCCTGCAGAAGAAAAATATCATGCTCTTTTACATCAAAGAGTTTCAAAAATCATAGCACAAGAAGAATATGGTATTACTGATTCAGATATTCTAAATGCCATTGAATGTCACACAACTTTAAGAAAAAATGCAAGTATGTATGATAAAGTTATATTTATTGCAGATAAAATCTCTTGGGACCAAAAAGGCGTACCATCATATGATGATTTGTTGAAAAGCGGTTCCGTTGAAACGTTAGATAAAGCCTGTTATCTTTATATAAAATATCAGTTTGATAACAACTTATTGGTGATGGCACATCAATGGCTTATAGAGGCTTATGAGGATTTACAAAAGCAAAGGTGAGATTATGGATTATGACATTAGAACACCTGAGTTGGCAATGCAAACACTTGCAAGCATAACGGGTATTCCAAATAACATTTGGGTGTACAAAAGTTATTTGTCTGATGGAAATATTGATGCAGATTATTTGTATGATATTATAGAGAAGTACAATGGTCATTTACCTTCATTTGAAGATTTATATCTGATTATCAGTCATATAACAACTAGTGCAAACGGTTGCATTGAAATCGCAGAGAACGGAATTGGTGATTTGCAATCTGCATACAGAAATCCAAATTCAGAATTAAGGCAGTTTTTAGATATAAATGGTATTGATATACGGATTGATAATTCTTGTTTAGTACACAATGGAACTTATTACAGTATTGAATACGATAGATATGATTGTCCTTTGGATGATGAAAGCGTAGAACATAAAGGTTGGTGTGTGGGTAGGAAATTTTATAGTGACAATGGTCTCTGTGGTTTCTTTGCTATTGATCCTGAAAGACCTTATGGTGGATATGTTCACGAACGACCTGAGATACTTTATAATATTGATGAGTTGTTAAGCACAAACTTAGCAGATGAATGGAAAAATAGTCATACTGCATATGAAATTGTTTTTAAGATACACAGCAGTGAATTAGAATTATACGAACATAACAATGATGAAGATGAAGCAAAGATAATCAGACTATTATTAGATGCATTCTATGAAATGTGCTCAGGTTCATCAGAAGTGCATGCTCAATGCAAACCTGACGTTAAAATAACACCTGACAAAATAGTTTCTATTCTGCCTTTTGTTAAATGGCAATGATTTTAGAGAAGGAGTTGAAAGTATGGATACCACAAAAAAACTCAATGGCATTGCAAATGAATACACACAAAGCAGACCAAGTTATGCAGCAGAATTTATTGAATACTTATTTAGCAAATACGATTTTTCTGCATCGTCTGTTGTTGCTGATATCGGTTCAGGCACAGGTAAGTTTGCAAAACAGCTTCTTGATAAAGGTAGCAATGCTATTTGTGTTGAGCCGAACACTGATATGCGACTTGTGGCTGAAAAGGAATTATGTGAATATCCTAATTTCAATTCTGTTTCAGGTAGTGCCGAGGACACAATGCTCCCTGATAATTCTGTTGATTTTATAACCACAGCGCAAGCATTTCATTGGTTTGATGCAAAAAGTTTTAAAGCAGAATGTTCTCGTATAATCAAGCCGAACGGAAAAGCATTTCTAATTTGGAACACCAGAAATAATGAAGCTTTGATAAATCAGGAATTACATAGAGTATATTCTAAATATTGCCCTGACTTCAAAGGTTTCAGTGGTGGCACGAAACCACATGATGATCGTATTAAAGATTTCTTTAATAACAATTATGAATATATAACTATTGACAATCCTTTATATTTTGATAGGGAAAAGTTTATAAACCGTAGTCTTTCATGGTCATATTCTTTGAAAAAAGGCGATAGTAATTTTGATTTGTACATAGAAGAAATAGAAAAGATTTTTGATGAGTTTGAAACTGACGGTATTGTGAAGATTGAGAATCAGACGGTTGCTTATATCGGCGCATTAGAAAAAGAGGTTTAATATGAACAGACAGTATGCTAAAAAACTGATTACAGAAGCAAAAGAGTTAAACGACGGAGTATGGATTAATCATTCATATAATGTTGCTAACTTAGCAGAAAAGATTGCATGCAAAGCAAATATGGATAGTGAAAAGGCTTACATCTTCGGACTTCTTCACGATATAGGAAGAAGAAACGGCACAATGCAAGTACGTCACGCCTTAGAAGGTTATAAATATTTAACAAACATCGGTTTTGATGCCGGTGCAAGAATTTGTATGACACATACTTTCCAATATAAAGATGTTGATGCCATTTATGATACTTGGGACTGCTCTGCAGGTGAAAAGCAGTTTATAAAGGAATATCTTGATAATGTTACATACGATGATTATGATAAGCTAATTCAGCTCTGCGATGCATTATCATTAGCCAACGGCTATTGCTATGCTGAAAAGAAAATGGTAAGCAGCGTTCTGAACTTCGGGTTTAAAGACACTACCGCAAATAAATGGAAATCTATATTAGAGTTAAAAGATTATTTTGACAATAAAATCAATGGTGATGTTTATTTGTTATTTGATATTATATAAAACCAAAGATTAAGAGGCTTAAAGCAAAAGGAATGATAAAAATGGCTCAGACAATTCTATATTATCCGAATATTAATATAAATGACGGGCAGTGGCTCAGAAATGCTTTGCTATATTGGGATAATATTTCTTCAATCGTACCGTATGATAATTATGGAGACCTTTCGCCGGAATTACTATTTTTACAGGATGCGAAGATTTATGATCCGATTTATCCACAGGATTTGTTTTATTCTGAATATGCTAATGATTTTTGTGATGCCATTGTAAAAAGAATTTCAAGATATGAAAAAGGTCAAGACCAAAAATTCTCAATGGTCAATACTCCAAAAATTCGAATTCATAAAGAAAAAATATATGCACCTGCACTACATGCTTTGGTTCATTATAGGAAATTACCGCCAGAACTTTTAAATTATTTCACAGACAAAAAGTACATAAAGGACTATAATACTGACGGTTGGATGGAAATTGATTCGAAAATAGCTCAGATTTATATGAGAACACTCGCTGAATACTCCATAAAATGTTCTGATAAAGACATTGTTTTAGGAACAGACAAGGTGAAAAACAGCCGAGAAATTTATAGCAATTTCACAAGTCATAAAACAGAATCTCAATGCTGTAAAATAAATATACTGAAATGTTTACCGCAACCTTCTTTGGATACAAGTTTTGAAGAAATACTTGATTTTAAATCAGCAAGAAAAGATGAGTTAAATGCTTTTAGAATTAGAATAAGAGAATTGGAGCAAAACATTTATCATTCCGAAAGCTTTGAGGAAATTAAGCATCATGAAAACAGTTTTATAGAAGGTTGGCAAAACTGCAGCAGTGATTATTATAAGGTGTTAAAAGATTCAAATATTAAGTTTGTATTAGGTAACATATGCACATTAGTTGCTCTTCCTTTTGTAGGAAATCTCATAACAGAACACTTTGGTCAAAACTTTTCTGATGCTGTACAAACAAGCGGTCCCTTGATACAGATGGCAATGAATTATATTGATTACAAGGGTAAAATCAATCCGAACAAATCCGATGGTGGATTTGCATATATTATGAACGCTCGTAAAAGCGGATTAATACAGTTGTAGAATATTATTTAGGTGTAGCAAGTGTCCAACCTGCTAATGCCAATACAGCAATTATATAATTTTAGGCGGGTGATTATATGACCATAGAAAAATATAAAGAAGAATTCGCTCGAATTATCTCATGCGAAACACTTGGAACGTATAATTATGTTGAAAAAATCACCGCGTTTTTAGTGGATAAATCAAACAACCTAACATACAACTACTATACTATATTTTCTTTTGGCAATTCTTTAAGTCCAAGTTTTGGAAATGAATACTTAACAAAAAAACTAATTAGTATTGATGCTAATATTTCATTAGGTATAAGTAAATCCAATATATCTATAAAGAATGCGATAGAGTACTTTGATGAGTTATGCAAACAGGGCAATAATGAAACAGTTGATATAGGAGATGGAACATTATGCAAGGGAGTTTGTGAGTTAATACCCAAAACCTTTGTGCCTCAAAATAGCACAAAAGAAGTTCAAATTAATAAAATTATAAAAAATAATTTTTATAATGGAAGTTATATATTTGAATTTTTCAATATAGAGAAAAAATACTTAACCGGCATATCGTCAAAAAGCATAAATAAGATAAATGACGAAATATATAAATTAATTCCTATAGATCTGACTTCTGTATCTGACAGAATAGGAAATTTTATTTTTCAAATACCTTCTATAAATACTCATGTTGATTATGTAACGGACAGATCGGAAGAAACTTTAACCTATAATGTGATTTTAGATGAATATATCGATGGTATTACAGATGTACAATTAATGTCAGAAGTTTGGTATGATGGAAATATTATAGGTTTTGGGAGTGGCAAAATTATAAGTGGTAATGACACGCTTGAATTTAACATTGGAGACACGTCTACATTGATTAAAACAACTGTTGTCGATTTAAAAAACAATGTGGTGTTAAGTGCTCAAGAAACTTCATTTATATTGCAAATGAAGTTTGATATGCTTATAGGAAATCAATATGGTGAAAAAAGAATAATCTTTGATAGTCAAAAAAGAATAGTTGATACAATCGAGATCAGTTCAATAAGCAAAACAACGATTAATGAACCTGTTATAAGAAAATATAAGAGAAATATTGAACAAAGACAATATGAAAAAAGAATAGAAGAATTGAAGTTCCGTCAAGAATTCAAGCAATATGACAAAACATCTAATCATGATGAAGCAATAAAAGATATACGGAAGATTATGAATAAAGCAAAAAAAGGCAAAGTATACCTTTGGGACCCTTATTTAACGGCAGATGATATTCTAGATACATGGTATTACAACAAAATATATGAATTGCCCCTTTATGCAATTACTTCATCAGAAGCATTTAGGGGACAAAGTGTTGCAGAATGGATTCAAAACCAAGAGAAAGTTTTTGAAAGCAGAAGTAATAATTATGGAATTAAAATGGAAATAAGATGCCAACATGGGGAAAAAGGCTATCATTTCCATGATAGATTTATTATGATTTTAAATGAAAGCGAAAAACCCAGGGTGTGGTCGTTGGGAACATCTGTAAATAGCGTTGGTAAAAGGCACCATATAATACAAGAGGTAAATAACCCGCAAAATATTGTTGATGCGTTTGATGCTTTGTGGGAAGACATAGATTGCCCTGAGTGTCTTGTGTGGAAAAGGTGATTTTATGGATGAATGTAAAAAAACGGTTTGGAATGTATTAAATTCTATTGTTATTAATATTAATGTCGATAAACGAGCCGATTGTGCTGACAGAAAGTATTTTGAAATATTAAATGAAGGAAGAAAACAAAACGATATAGCCAAAATATATGAATTTATTGATGCAGCAGAACGAGGAGGAATGAACCCACGCTGCAGTAGTGAAATAATAACTTTTTTGAAGAAGCTTATAGAGAAGATCCGTTCAGATTATGTAGATTTATTGCCGATAAAAATAGTCTATATGATTATTGGTTATTTTTAGGTATGGCAAGTAACGAAATGCTTCTTTCCTTTTCTACATTTGAAATTGAAAATCCACTGTTTTTCTATGAATGTTCAAGGCAAATCTTCACGCGGTTCCGAGCAGATAATATGGACATAACAAATATGGTTAGTTCAATTATAAAATTTGCAAATTGCGATAAAATGTTGTGGAAACGGTGGATAAAAAAACAGGAATATCACGAGAAATGGCAGACTATTGTTGCGAAGGTTTTGGAGCAGTTGAATGATGAAGGACTGGTGATTTATGCTGATACGATTTCATTAGATATGGCTTGTTACAATAACTTGCTTAAAATAATTACTGATGGGTTTAGAAGTATTAGCAGTGAGAAAATGGAACATATTTTGGAGACAATTTCCCCTCGAATAATAGAACGATGGGAAATGCTTGTGACAGAATATAAAAACAATAAGAAATTCATAAATTCAACGTTAATTTGTCCGTACACAAATGTTATTTTGATGTGTATGAATTATAGCTACAGTAAGGAACAGATATTAGAAAGAATAGAACATTATATACAGATTTTTGTTTGCGAAGATGAAATTTGGTACACATCAGTAAGTGACTATAGTTCAATTATTAATTTGAATTTTACAAGTATATTTTATATGCTTATGTGCAAGAGTGAAATAGTAGATATTTTAAAAGGCAGTGAAAACATAAAAGAATACTTGAAACTGTTGCAAAGTTTGTTAAACAAATACACCAAGGTGTTAAGAAGTGAAAATGAAGACTTCATAAAGGTATTAAGTTTGATAAAAGAAGTTTTGCACTTCATCTGTTGATAGACAATTAGAGGCACTACCTTCAATTGCCTGTAGGTAATGCCTCTGTGTGTGCTAGTTTTATACTATTAAGTTTTAATTACATATTAACTCATTATAAGTAATTTCTCTTGCTCTTGCCTCAATATTCTGCATACGGAATACCCACTCCATTTGATTTTCTTCTTTCAGTTGCTCAGTTACACCTTCTGTTTCTTTCATTTGTTCAACAAGAGTACCAAACATTTGCTGTGCTTGATTTTCTATCTCGGCACAGTGCTGATAGAGTTTACCTTGTGTAAGCAGTGTTTTGAATAATACTTTCTTGTTTTTAAGTAGATAATCCTTATGCAACATATCCCATTTACCAAGCCTGACACTTGTTTCTTCGGACGGTAATACGAGATTCGGGATGAGATAATCACCAACCTGACGATATTGGATTGTGTTTTGATTTGACATAAAAAGTCCTCCTTTAAATTTTGTACTTTCATTGTACAAATTAAAGAAGGATTTGTCTAATGTGCAAATATAAGAAAAAGAGAGAAGCCGAAACTTCTCTCTGATTTTCTTTCCTTGCAACGCCCATAAGTTAGTATTTGAAATTACTGCCTTATGTGGCGTCAGCAAAAGAATACCTTTTTGCTGTTTTTATTGGAAAATATTATTTCTTTTCATCGATGCGAATATGTATGTTTAAATCTTTGCCATCAATGGAATGTTGCTTCTTTGTAATAACACATTTTAAATTTTCTTATAAAAGCGACCAAATCTTGCCTGCATTTTCCGGCTCAACCTCTATATGAAAAACTATTTTTTCGTCATTCAAACATAAATCAACTCGTTATTCACAATTTCTGTTACACGGTTGTAGATGTTATTCATTTCCTGTACCCATAGCATTTGATTCTCCGCTTTGAGTTGTTCGGTGATGCCTTCAATTTTTGCAATATCCTTAACGAGCCGAGAAAACATATCATCCGCCTGTTCATTCAAATCTGCAAGGTATGAGTGTAAAGTGTTATCCATTAACATAATGGAATAAATGGCTTTGCGGTGATTTTTAAGATAATCTCGGTGCCGTCTGCCCCATACACCAATGGGGCGATTATCCGTTTCGGGCGGTAATATAAAATCTGGAATATAATAATCTCCCTGCAAAGTGTAGTTGATACCCGTCTTTTCATCAACAATATGTTTTTCCATAAAAAATCCTCCTGTTATTTGGTAGCTTCATTGTACCAAGTAACAGAAGGTCTGTCGAATGTGTGAAATTTCTTATAATATGTATGTTTGCTGTCAGTAAACTGTATTTTTCCAAATCCCATATGAACACTCGCACCATATCGGATATTCATTACACAATGAATATCCGATTTCTTTTTACTGACGAGCGGGCATTTGTCTGCTCTTTTTTGTTAAGCCATGCAGACGGCGCGTTCTGACTTTCAAGGTGAATATTATGAAAATAGGTTTTAAAGGGTATCACCCTGTCGCAAATTTAATATTTTTTATGAGTGTTGTGGTGTTCGGCATGATTTTCAAGCACCCCGTTACCCTCGCTGTGTGCTTTGCCGCCGCTGTGATTTATTATATCAGACTTTGCGGGCGGACGGCGATGAAATCTGTTTTCGCTTTTCTTCTGCCTATGCTTCTGGCTGTCGCGATTATCAACGGTCTGTTTTCGCATTACGGCGAAACGCCTCTGCTCTCTCTGCCAGACGGAAACAGTATGACGCTCGAGTCGCTCGTCTATGGCTTTGTTCTCGGGCTGATGACCGTTACGGTGATAATGTGGCTTTTCTGCTATAACGAAGTTGTTACGGCGGACAAGTTTATGTTCGTTTTCGGCAGATTTCTTCCCTCCGCCGCGCTTGTGATTTCAATGGCGCTGAGATTCATGCCGATGTATAAAAACAGGCTTAAATTCATCGCCGAGGCGCAGAGAGGGATAGGAAAAGATTACAGAACGGGCAGTTTGATTCAAAGAATAAAAAACGGCGGCAAAATCATTTCAATTCTCATAACCTGGTCGCTTGAGAATGCTGTTGAAACTGCCGACTCCATGAAAGCGAGAGGCTATGGGCTGAAGGGCAGGAAGAACTACGGAAAATTCAGATGGAGCAGGAAAGATATTATCGCCGTTGCGGTAATGCTTCTGCTTGATGTTGTTATGGCGGTCGGCTGTGCGGCAAAGTCAATTTACTGTGTTTACAGTCCGTGTATAACAATAAATCCGTCAGCCGATTTCGGAAAAACATTTTTTGCAGATGAGCTGAATCTGACGCTCAATCCCGTGTCGGCTCTCGGAATAATTACCCTTGCGGCGTTCACCGCTTTGTGTTTTCTTCCGCTGATTATTGATTTAAGGGAAGAAATAAAATGGAGCAGAATAAAAACGGAAATCTGAAAAATCCCCGATAATTCAATGCGAGTTATCGGGGACTTTTTGTCAAATGAGAACAAAATGGAAAATCTTGACATTTTTATACAAAATCTGCTAAAATTGCCGTAAAGAGGTGGTCTTTATGTGGATTGCAGTTTGCGATGATGAAAAAGACGAGGCGGAGAAAATCCGCAATCTTATAGACGATTACGCAATCAGAAATGACTATGACATTCACTGTCAGTGCTTTCTGACAGGCAGGGCTCTGCTTTCAAGCGAGAAGCAGTTTGATATGTACTTCCTTGACTATCAGATGTCGGAAATGAACGGCCTCGAGCTTGAAAAGAAGCTCAGAGAGGAAAAGGGCGTAAAATCCTACATATCGTTCATAACCGCTTTTCCGAACATCTATGTTATGCAGGAGGCCATAAAGTACGACACTCACAGGTTTCTTTTCAAGCCTGTTGAAAACGACCCCGATATGCTTTATGACACGCTCAACAGCCTTATTCTTACCGATGAGCTGAAAAAGACAATTAAGCTCAAGCGCAAGGACGGAACGGAGGACTGGCTCGTCAAGGAGGAAATCATCTGCGTTGAGGCGAGCGAAAAAAGCTCGTTTGTTACCACCGTCAACGGCGAAGATGAGTATGTCTATCTTCTCAAGGATATTCAGGAAAAGCTGCCCGACAGATTTTTTGTCAGAATACAGAAGTCGTTTGTCATTAACCTCACTCAGGTTAAAAGCAGCAGCGGCGGCAAAAGAACGGTTCTGATGAAAAACGGCATGGAAATCCCCATAGGCAGGGCTTTTTATCAGAAGTTCAACGAGGCGTATCTTGTCTTCTGCTCGGAGCATAAATAAGGGGGCGAGGCTGTGATTTATTCGTACTTACTCGGATTTTCTGATATAACCTTTTTAAAGACTTTACTTGATTTTATTGATCATACCCTCAGCTTTATTGATATCTGCGCTGCTTTATTCATCGTTTGCTTCGGCTGTGCGAGTTATCTTGCTGTCAGAAAAAAAGCAACTTTGCAGTTTTCTTTTAAAAGAATATTTGAAACGCTCGGCGTTTCCGCCGCGGGGGCGCTTTTGTGCAAACTGCTGACGCTGAAAGCCGATAAAACGGTTTATGATTTTGAAATAGCGAGTCAAAATATCTTCACAAGCGGAAAACTTGATTTGAACTATAACATAGTCTGCTTTTTTATTGCGCTTGTTACGGTGTGCGCGGGAGCTTTTATAATAATAGGCGAGTTTAATTACAGGCATATTCTGCAATTTATCAAGTATCAGATTTTTGCCATGACAGTAAAAGCTTTTCTGATTTATTTTTTCAAGAAAAATTTTGAATCGGATTTTATTTATTCGCTTAACTTTTTCTGGTATGTCTGCATAGTTCTGCTTACAATAATAATTTTCCTTGTTATGCTGCCGGAAAACAATGCGCTTGACAGAGAAAAAAATATTGTTCTTTATTCGTCATTCCTTGCCGGATATATTGCGGTAACCATTGTCCTCAACGGCATGTTAAAAACCAATTTCTCTTTTGTTACATTTATCATACTTATTCTTTATGTTGCTTTTCTGTGCATGGTTCCCGTGCTTGTTCTTAAAACGGTTTATAATCAGAACATATTTAACAGCACCAAAATAAAAGAGCGCACGGTGGTCAAATCAACGGAATCATATCTTGAGAGAAATGATGACCTTATGAAATATCTTCACGACCTGCCGAAGCATCTTAAAATTATTGAGTCGCTGGCGTCGGGCAACGGAGAGGAAGACCTTGCCGATTATGCAAGAGATCTGACAGAAAATTATTATAAATCAAAGAATAAGTTTATGTCGGGCAATATAGGGCTTGACGAAATTCTGAAGCTGAAAACAGCGGAAGCAAAAAAACACAGCGCGGAAATTGTTTTCAGCGGAATGTTCCCTGAGTATGTCAGAATCAAATCAGACCATTTGACGGATATTTTTTCAAATGCTGTTGATGTCGCGCTGAAATCCTGCAAAGGTCTTAATGAGCAGTGCAGGATACGCGTAAATTCTCAGCTTGAGGGTGAGGATAAGGTTATCGTAACCGTGTCGGCTCCCTGCTCTAAGGCAAGAAGAAAAAGAGAAGAGCTTGCGACTGCTTTTATGAGCTTTAATGAGTCGCGTATCCGAATTATTGACAGAATAGCAAGGCGCTACAACGGTACATCAATATTCAGAATTGAGGGCGACACAATGAAGCTTATCTTCAGCCTTAAATACAAATAAATATCACAGAGTGGACGGTTCATGCCGTTCATTCTTTTTTTCACTCAGTTTATTCTGTTTATTAAGTATTTTTTGGCGTTTTGTTTTATATTAAAACTGCGGAGGGGAAACACAACCGACTCTCCGACAACCCGACAAAAAATACAGATAAAGGGAGGTCAAAAATCATAAAATATACGGAATGGACGGCTTGTGTCGTTCATTCCTTTTTTCATTCCGTTTATTCTGATTTTAATGAAATTTTCCGCACTTTGTTTTATAGTTAAGCTGCAAAGGGGAAAAATAAAACCTAATGCAAAATAAAATGAAAGGCGTGAAAAAAATGAAAAAGACCTCTCTCATAATCCTTGCAGCTGTACTTGTTTTTGTGCTTGCGGCGTGTTCCAAAAGCGCATCAGATTCCGTGAAAAAAGACGAGCCGAAGGAATCGGCAACACAGACCACAGCTCAGCTTGACGAAGAAAAAACAGCAGAAACAACACAGCCGCTCACCGAAGCACAGAAAGAGCAGAAAACAGAAAAGAAAACAGAGAAGAAAACAGAAGAGAAATCCGAAAATAAAACCGAAAAAAGCACAGAAGCAGAGAAAACAACAAAACCGACGACAACAAGACCGTCAACAACAAAACCGCCTAAGAAGAAAACCGCCGCTGAAATTGCGGAGCTTTACAACTCCGCGGTCAATAAAGCCGTTTCGGCAACCGCGGGCTTCAAAAAGGTTATCGACAACTCCGATATAGACGCGGTTTTGCCGAGCATTCTCGATAAATACAAAAACGATATTTTCGGCTTTATGAGAGTCGGCACAAGCGAAGAAAATCAAAGCAAAGGGCAGAAAATAGAAAGAGGCGGTCTGAGGACGGCAAGTCTTACCGCCGCCGATATAAAGAGCTTTGATTACAGTGAAAAAGACGGGAAAATCATTCTTAAAATCAGCCTTAAAGACGGCACGACAAACTCGGGCAGCGTGGCAAAAGCTCCCGTTGACAAAACAGGAATTTTCACGGGTAATAAGGACTGGAAAGAAATCGACCACAAAACCGCCGATAATTACAAATACGCAATCGACAATGTTAAATTAGGCAGTATCAAGGTTGCGAGTGTTGGTTCGGTAACGGAAAAAACAAAAAATGCGGTCGTTACCGCTGTTATAAATACCTCCACTAAAAAGCCCGAAAGCATCACGGTTTCATTTGATTCCACAGCGCATCTTTCAAATCTCAAAGCAATGAATATCTCATTGGGAAACTTAGACGCGGGCATCAGTTCAAAAATCGAATATAAAGATTTCAAGTGGTAACGGCAAAAAAATTTCCCCGCTCCCTTAATCGGGAACGGGGGATTCTTTTTTTATTATGCTTCAGAGTTCTGATATCTCATTTTAGCAGACAATGTAAAAGTATTTTTTTCGTGAGTGATGTCAAGATTTCCGTCATATTTTTTAACGGTTTCTTCAATCTTTTTCATTCCGTAGCCGTGATACGAATTGTCGGCTTTTGTTGTAATGAGATTCTTCTTGCCGTCGGTTTTGATTTTTTTATACGGATTTGAAATTTTAAAATAAACATAATCGCCCACGATTTTTGAAACAAAAATAATTTTGCTTGGTTCGTCCGTCTGCATACACGCCTCAATCGCATTGTCGAGCGCGTTGCACATGATTGTGCTGATGTCGTAGTTGTCAATTCCTTTTTCGGGGAAAATTCCTTCAAAAGAAATTTCCGTTGAGCTTTTTTCAATTTCTTTCTTTTTGGTGCTGAGTATGGTGTTGAGAAATTCATTTCCCGACACAAATCCGCTTTGAGCTTCATACAAATCCTCAAGCATTGAATGAACAAGCCCCGAGGTGGTGAACGCTTTTTCTTTGGAAGCGGTTTCCTCAATCATTCTCAGATTGTTTGAAAGGTCGTGTTCAAATTTAACCATTTCCTTGCTGCGCTTGTTGAATGATGTTGCTTCCTCCCTGATTTTATCGTCCTTGTTGGAGATAAACACATCGTCCTTAACCTGTCTGTATAAATGCTTGAGACCGCGTACAAGAAATACATGCATGAGAATAAATACGATTGAAAAACCTATTATATAAATATAATTATACCATTTGGGAAAAACATGAAGCTGAGAAAAATTATCGAGTTTTTTAAGCTCTTTTATTGTTACATAATAATTTTCCGATGGTATATGTTCCATCGGCATTTTGAATCCTTCGGGCAGTTTTATGATATTTGCAAAAACTGTAAATGCGGTATATATAACCGTGGAGGACAGAACATATGCAATAGCGGGAGCAACTGTGCCGAAGCCGCCTTTCAGTTGTTTTGACTTGGATACATAGATTATTGCGGCGATAAGCGTGAAAATACCGTAAAAGAAAAGCTCATATGCGACCATACTGATTTCATTGTAATCAATCTTTACGTTGCATAATTTATAACTTATTTTTGTTAAAACATCGCTGTTGTATAAAATGCTTTTATATAATTCTTTAAAAAGAAAACGCAGCGCAAGGCAGAACAACAGAACACCAAGCATGGGAACGGCATGCTTCTTTTTGTGGACATTCATAATTCCGAGTGCGGCGGTGCAAATACATACAAAAGCAATAACAGAGGGTATAAATGTAAACACAAGAGTTTGACTGTAAGTTTTTATTAACATCTGGGGCTCAGCTTTGTCTAATAATGCTTTGAGAAAATCTTCGAACTTAGGAACATCATTTGTTCTTTCGACTCTTGCCGCAAATCTCTGCAAAAAACCGCTAAGTGCGGGGAGAGTAAGCAAACCGATAAATCTGGAGTTGACCTTGAGATTAGGCGTCGCCTGCCTTAAATAAGAAAGCAGAAGCACACAGCAGATTGTCAGAGCTATGTTGCTCATCGCGTCGCCGAGAGAGTTGAACCAGAAGTCGGCTTTGTCAAGAAGATCGGCTGTTTTAAAGTTTTCTAATGCAGTGATGGTTTCCCCGATAATTTCCATAATAATCCCTCTTTTCAATCAATTTACAACATACTGAAAAACAAATCTGTCGTAGGCTTCCTGGAAATCTTTATAATAATCCTTGCCTATCGGGATCTCAAATCCGTTTTTCATTAAAACAGACTTTGGGTTGTAGCTTTTGACAAATTTGAAGTTGACGATATAGGACTTGCTCACGCGGAAAAACAGCTTCTTCGAAAGTTCCTTGTCAAACTCCTTTAACTGTTTGCTGACCTCAGCATCTTCGTTCTTGATGCGCAGAATGCAGTGCTTTTCCGCCGCCTCAACATAGGCAATGTCGCGCGGGTAAATATAAGTGAAGTTGCCGTCAATTTTCAGCTTTATGGGCGTTAGGTCGTATATCGGCTCAAAAATGCTGTTGAGAGCCTCATACAGCTTCACCTTGCTCACGGGCTTTGAAAGCACCCTGTAGGCGTCAACCTCGTACGCCTCGCAGGCGACAAAGCTGCTGTATGCTGTGAGGAAAATCACCTCTGCCTCAACGCCTTTTTCGATTTTTAGCCGTTTGGTCAGCTCAAGGCCGTTGATGCCGCCCATCTGGAAGTCAACAAAAAACAGGTCAAAATCACATTCTGTTTCAAGCAGAGCCTCGCCTGAGCCGAAGCATTCACAGCGGATATCGTAGTCATATTTTTCGGAAAAATCTCTGATGTGTCTCTGGAGCTTTTCACATTCGTCTCTTTCATCATCGCAAAGGGCAATTTTAAACATAGTAACGCCTCACTTTCCGCAGGGAAATAGTAATATATTTCTCTGACAATTTCAACTGTATTTTAGCAAAAATTTCTGTAAAATGTCAAAAAAAGGAATGAAAAGCGTAAAAAAAGGAATAAAAAGTGCTTATATTTCCACAATGAAAATATAAGCGCCTTCGGCAAAAATAAAACGGCAGGGGAGAGCGTCCCTGCCGTATATAAATCCCGCACAATCTTCCGCCTCCGTCGGTAGGGGCGATTATCAATCGCCCGTCTTCTGCCTGTATGGAATTTAAGTTTTGCACACCGTTTAATGCGGATTTATTCGTCGGATTCTAATTCTTCAAGTTTTTTCAGTAATTCATCAATTTTGCCCTCTAATTCAGATAACTCTGATTCATCAAGAGAGCCTAACATTTCCAGAAAATCCGTAAATTCCGAATCATCAGATGACGATTTTATTGTCTTTTCAAATTCCAGCCGTTCTAAATCATTTTTTATCGCTTCGCAAAGTCCTGCACTTTCCTGACACGGGAAGATTTCAAAGCATTTTTCAGCATATATGAGAGCTTCCTCAAACAGCTCCTTCGCCTTGTCATAATTTCCATCCGCCTTTTCAGCTAAAGCATTTTTGGCGCAGCTTTTTGCAAGGTCGCAGAAGGTCTCATATGACGGGAAGTCTTTCGCGTTCTGTCTCTTAATTTCAAGAGCTTCGGAATAATACTTTTTCGCGTCCTGTATGTCATCCTCTTTATCGGCAATATTGCCCATTCTGTTAAGGCTTACCGAAAGGTCGCGGCGGCTTTCGTATGACGGGAAGTCTTTCGCGTTCTGTCTTGCTATTTCAAGCAATTCGGAATAATACTTTTTCGCTTCCTTCGCATTATCCTCTTTAACTGCAATATTGCCCATTTTGTTAAGGCTTACCGAAAGGTCGCGGCGGCTTTCGTATGACGGGAAGTCTTCCGCGTTCTGTCTGTCTATTTCAATCATTTCAGAATAATACTTTTTCGCTTCTTTCGCATTATCCTCTTTAACTGCAATATCGCCCATTTTGTTAAGGCTTACCGAAAGGTCGCGGCGGCTTTCGTATGACGGGAAATCTTCCGCGTTCTGTCTGCATAGTTCAACATCTTTCAAATAATATTCTTTCGCTTCCTGTATATTATTCTCTTTTTTGGCAATATCGCCCATTCTTTCAAGGCTTACCGAAAGGTCGCGGCGGCTCTCGTATGACGGGAAGTCTTCCGCGTTCTGTCTTGCTATTTCAAGAGCTTCTGAATAATACTTTTTCGCTTCCTGTATATTATCCTCTTTATCGGCAATATCGCCCATTCTGTTAAGGCTTACCGAAAGGTCGCGGCGGCTCCCGTATGACGGAAAGCTAACCGCGTTCTGTTCTGATATTTCAAGTGATTTAGAATAATACTTTTTCGCGTCTTTAATATCATTCTTTCTATCGGCAATATCGCCGAGCTTGCTATAAACCACGAACAGATTTCTGAGATTTTCGTATGACTGAGAAACTGTTTTATCCTTTTCCGCAATTTCGGCGGCTTCTTTATATGCGGCTTTTGCTGCTGAATTTTTATCGGAGTTAAATAAGCCGTCCCCCTCAAAAATAAATCCGTCAAATTTCAGCTTATCGGATTTCTGAAGGCATTTTCCGAGGTTGATTACCGCGCCGACAGCTCTGTTTCTGTCGAGTCTGTCATATATTTGCCATGACAGATACATTCCGTGTTCCATATTCTCAACGGTTTCGCGGAAGTCGGCGTGCTCACGCGGCGAAAGAGCCTGAAACGATTTCGCCGCACACTCCCAAACCCATTCATCATCATCTAAATTATAAAGCTCCTGCGCAAAATCAGAATCCTTCTGCCTGAAAATATGGCAGAAAAGGTATCTGCTGAGATAATTGCTGCTTTTGATTTCTTCTGTTTCAATTTCTTTCGCGGCGGCGATTATCGCTTTGTCTCCGTCCGCTGATTTTACATAATACTTTTTGCTTTTTGTGTGCGTTGTGAGGTAATCAATCATGCTGCGGTGAAAAATCGAATACTTCTCATTTTCATTGCTGACAGCAAAGCCCAACTCCTCAATAAGCGCGTATGTTTCGCTTATTTCTTTGCCGATGAAAATTGCAAGCTCCTCAACTGAAAGCTCACTGACGGCGGCGCACAGAACGCCGAGCACAGGGGCATAATCCGCGCTGTACTTTTCAAGGTCGGGAAAATCACGCTCCATTGACCTGAGATACCAGCCGTCAAGCCCGTGAGGGTAAGTTGTGTGCTCGTCAATTATGTATTTTTTGCTGTCATGCCCCTTTAAAAGCAGAGTAATATAAAGGAAATTGCCCTCAGAAGCGGCAAGGATTTTTTCGAGCCGTTCAGAGCTGAAAATATTGCGGCTTTCAAGCTCGGCGGTGAGCATTTCACGCGCGGCAAATTCGTTGCGTTCTTTATCAAGTTCAATAAAGTTTTCCCATTCCCTTTTCAAACGGGCTTCACTGCGAAGCGTAAGAATAAACACAACATTTGGCAGGAAGCTGCCCTCATCGCACAACAGGTCAAGGAGCTTTCTCGCTTCCTCTGTGCCCATTTCATCAATGCCGTCTATAACAAGCGCGAAGCTCTCGCCGCCGTCAAAGCGTTCTCTGAAAAGGCAGTCAAAAAGCGTGTTCTCATCGTCCTTGGTTTTAAGAGCTTCAAGGTCTTCACGGCTGAGAGCCTGCGCGTAGTCGTAATCTTTAACGGCAAGGTGATACGCGAGGTTGCGCAGAACATCGCACGCCCTGCGGGTTCTCGGCTTCTTGACCTCACAGCGGTGAACGGCGCGGACCTTTTCGCACTTTGAAAGCTCGTATGCTATGGCGGATTTGCCCGTGCCCGCGTCGCCCGTTATGACAAAGCAGCCCTCGCCGCTGTCGATAAAGCGGACAACCTCATCAATAATATCCCCTCTGCCGATAACATTCGCCGCGTCAAATCGGCTTTCTGACATGAAAAGACTGTCTTTGAGGTTTTTATACATTTCATCATTGTTTTTATTGACTAAAGCTGACATATTTTTATGCAACAGATCATCAAACATATCTTCCATTTTTACATCCTCCGCTTTGTGTGGATTTCCATATATTATTATATTTCCCTTTTCGTCAAAAGTCAAGATTCTGCGCGCGGCTGCGCTGTTTTCGGTCAAATAGATAAAATCCGCGGTGAATTTTCATAAATGATACAGATTGACTTATCCGCTTCGCGGCTGATATAATTATTACGGTATTATTATACCGAGAATCCTTTATCAGGAGGTTTATTATGAACTGCATTGTAAAATTTCTGACATTTTTAATGTCCATGACTCTTGCCGCCGCGCCTGTTCTGAACGTGCCCGAAGCACCGTCGGGCGAGCTTCTGACTATCGACGGCAACTATGTTATCGTCTGCGGCGAGAATGCTTCGCCCTCTGAAAAGAACGCCGCAAAAACGCTCGCAAAATATCTCAAAGAGATTTCGGGCGTTGAGCTGAAAGTTGTCAGCGACACGACTCCAGAAGCGGAAAAGGAAATTGTCGTCGGCAAAACCAACCGCGAGGGAAAAGACTTCATGATTGACCGCGCGGCTCTCAGCGACGACGGCATACGCTTCATCACCGTGGGCAAAAGCCTTGTTATCGCGGGCGGAGAAAAGAGAGGAACGCTCTACGCCGTTTATGAGTTCCTTTACAAATATTTCAACTGCCGCTGGTACACTAAAGATGTAAAGGTCATCCCCGCAAAGGACAAGCTCGAAATCCCCGCGGAAATTGATTTCACATACGTTCCTCCGTTTGAATACAGAGAGACCGACTGGATAAGTCCGCGCGATGCGGAATACAGCGTCGCAAATCACCTCAACGGCAACACATACCGCAGCCTTTCAGAGGAAAACGGCGGCACATTCGGTTATGTCGGCGGTCTGTGCCACACAATGGCGACACTCGTTCCGTCCTCATATTTCGCCGAGAATCCCGAGATGTTTGCCCTCGGCGTCAAAACAGGTGAGCGCACAACCGACCAGCCCTGTCTCACCAACCCCAAAACGCTTGAGGTTGCCAAGCAGACGGCGAGAAGCATTCTCAGCCAGAACCCGAAAGCCATAATCAGCATCACGCAGAACGACAATCAGAATTACTGCGTATGCGACAAGTGCAGAGCTGTCGATGAGGAAGAAGGCAGTCAGGCGGGCACAATGATTCGCTTTGTCAACGCTATCGCCGAGGAGCTCGGCAAGGAATTTCCCGATGCGGTCTTTGACACATTCGCTTATCAATATACAAGAAAAGCTCCGCTCAAGGTTAAGCCGCTTCCGAATGTTATCGTCAGAATCTGCTCAATCGAGTGCTGTTTTGCTCATCCGCTCAGCGACTCAAAATGCAAGGAAAACGCCGCGTTTCATCAGGATATTCTCGACTGGCAGGAAATCTGCAACAGAATTTATGTGTGGGACTACACGACCAACTATTCAAACTACAACGGCCCGTTCCCCGATTTCGGCGTGCTTGACAAGAATATGAAATTCTATGTTGAAAACAATGTAAAGGGAATGTACGCCGAGGGCAACTATCAGGCGGCGGAGAGCAACGGCGAGTTTGCCGAGCTTCGCGCGTATCTGCTTTCAAGACTCATGTGGGATCCGTACATGGAAAACTATGACGATGAAATTCTCGGCTTCTGCTGTGCTTATTACGGCGAAGCAGGCCCTTATGTAAAGCAGTACATTGACATGACCGTTGAAAACACGGGCACACGCTCTCTTTTCAAGCAGAATCACATGATGATTTACAGC
>JAZUFU010000094.1:0-44625 GCA_045640865.1 Acutalibacteraceae bacterium
CATAATATCAAGCACAGCCGCATCGTAATTGCCTGATTCTATATACATTAAAGCATCTTCACCGTTAAAAACAGCATCCACCGAGTAATTGTTCTTTTCAAATATTTTGACAAGAGCTTTGGATAAAGCTTTCTCATCCTCCGCCAACAGCAGCCTCATACCGGGCACCTCTTTCGATAAAGTATTACTAATATAGCATATAATTCTGACATAAAATCAAGTTAAAAAACAACAATTTAATATATTATACTATATTAAATCGATTTCAACAAGGATTGTATATTTCAATATTTATAACACTATTGATTAAAACCTCTTGATTTTATTCATAAAATAATATATAATAATTGCTGTCAAACGGAGAGCATTATCAAATGAAACAATCTGTTTTTCAGCTTGTATCGACCTGATACGATTTTGATACCATAATTCGTACAAGTCTATACAATCCAAATAAACGTCTGTCGTTTTCTTTTGAAAATGCGGGCAAAAAATCCACTGTAAACTTAGAATTATTAAGAATTAAGCGAGTGGGAATAATACAGAACAAAAAATTAGAGCTGTCTGATTTGCGTCAGGCAGCTCTTTTTATAAACCATTAATATTTATTGATTATCCCCAAAATATATCATTGTAATTTTAATAATCTTATACTATAATACAGCTATGCACTTATATATGCATATAAAATAGACGAACGGATGATTTAATGTTAGATGATTTTAATGTTATTACAGGAACATTGGCATATAAAGAAATAATTTTTTCTTTTGCTTTTGACGGAGAAGAATTAAGAATGATACCACCTAAAGATAAACATCAAGAAACCCATATGTGGTTTATGAAATATTTAGGTAAAGGTGTTTACGCACCAAATGGAGATGCAGTATATATTGAAGATGATTATCTAATCGGTAAATGTAACGAAAATGGGCAAAAAATCATCTTTTTCCCTCAAAACAAAAGCATGGGTTATTATAATTTCGTTTTGTGCGTACAAATTGAAGCGTATGTATTTCAAAAATATGAAAGAGAATTAATAGATCAATTAGGATTTACAAGTCCAGAAATAGACTGCATTTATCCTACAAACTGTGCATTAGATAATTCTACGTGGTCAAAAGATGGTATCGTTTCTATCAAAACAAAAGACTTTAATAAAACGTCGAGTCAAAAACAAGTTTTTTCAGTTGATGGCAAAGAAATATCTGTTATATTTGATGTATCAAGGAATAGTTCAGAAAAAATAGGAAAACCTTCATTGGAACTTCATTCAAAAATGTTTTTTCAATTTGAAAAAACAAATGACTACTCAGTTATATTAAAACTTTGGCGTATCGCAAAATGTTTTATTCAGTTTTTATGTTATAGAAAAAACATCAATTTACCATTAGTTGATATTTATTCTCCCTGCGAAAATGAAAAACATTATAAATTTGCAACTCTTTATATTGTAAAATATTGTAAATGAAAATTCAAATAACGAACTAAATATACTTGAAAAAAGAAGATATATTAAGCAAGAATATATTGATGGCTCAGAGGGGAAGATTTTAAATGATATTGCAAATGATAGTATTTATTTGAGGCATCTCCCCGAAACATATCATTCTGGTAGAATTATCGATGCGGCACGATTTGTTATGATTACTGCAGCATTTGAATGGACATTTAACAAAAACTATCCTGATGGTATTACTAAAAAGCCAAAAACTATTGAAGCAGAAAACGCTGTTACCAAAGAACTAGACAGATTGATCAATGAATCACAAGGAAAACAAAAGAAAATATATAAATCTTTAAAGAATCATATTAGTTTAGATTCTTTAAAACCAAAAATTGAGCAAATAGGAAAAGACTATGCAGAAATAATTGAAATATTCGGCAAGCATCTCTATTCAATAAACCATGAAACACTAAAATATAGTGAAATGGGATTACGCTTATCAGAACAAAGAAATAACTTTGCTCACGGAAATTTAGATAAAGATTTTGTTGACTTATCAATTCTTGATTTAGTTTATCTTGAGCGCATAATTTATGCAATGCAATTAAAAGAATATGGTTTAGAAAAAATATCAATTCAACGAGCAATCAATGACTTGTTTAGCTGTCATATTAGATTATAATATACAATAATCTTATTACAGCAAAAAATTAATCGCCCGATTTTAATCTCGGGCGTTTTTATATTATATTCTCCGCCTCACACGCACAGCGAATCGAAGGTATGATCGCCGAGCTCTTCATAGCCGTCTTTAGTCTGCTTAAAGACCTCCGTGGTCTCCTGCATTCTCAGCTTCCCTTTCTGCGCGCCGAGAATTCTCATATTCATAACGGTGATTACAGGCAACACGATATGCACCACAAAATCATCCGAAACGGCGTTCCACACCTGCGTCGCGAAGCAGCCGCAATTCCAGAAAATATAGCTGTAAAAATTCAAAGATGTTATTTTTTCATTCACTTTTTCAAGCTGGCTGAGCGTCAGATTCATTTCAAGCGTATTGGTATGCTCGCACACCTTGTCAAGCCCTTTCTGACACGCCATTTTTGCCTCGGCGTTATAATATGTTCCGCCGCCGCCTTTTCTGAAATAGCTTATGCTTCCGACAGACATTCCCTCGCCGGGTTTCAGCATCACTTTGCCGATAGGAATTTCACATTCGGTAAGGTTGACAAAATAAAGCCACACATGACCTGTAAACGAATGTGCCGTTGAGCACAGATACATTGTTGCGACATATTCATAATCGTCAAGCGTCGGCGCAGGCTCGTCGGGTACATCAGGTTCATCAGGCTCATCTGGCGTGTCGGGATTTTCCGGCTCGTCGGGAATTTCCGTTGTTTCGCCGCCGTCGGGTTCCGAAATAACGGTTTCAGTTCCCTCCTCCGCAAATGTCGAGAACGCTGTGCCTGTCATTGTAAAAATCAGAACGATTGCAAGTAAAACCGATAAGATTTTTTTCATACAAATACCCTCTTTCCGATTATTTATTATACACGCTCTGCCATAAGCTGTCAATCTCGCGCGTAATACTTCGGGCAGAGAACACATTTCATTTGATTTTGGTATTTACTTGTGATAGAATATTGCAAAATAATTTTATCGAGGTGCTGCACATGAAAATCGGTGGCAAAGATGTAAAACTCGGAATTTCTTTTACAAGATATCAGCCCGAGGACGCGAAAAAATTTATTGACGCTGGCTTTGAATGCTTTGAAATCGGCATTCCCCGCCGTATGCCCGATCCGAATCCGCTTGCAAAATCCCCGGCGGAACGCCGCAGAAATCCATATACATACGAAGAAGCCCGTCTGCTCGCTCTCAGAGGCGAGGAAGAAAAACTCATTGCGATGGTTGAGCCTCTTGCAAAAGCGGTGCTCAAAGAGGGTAACTATCTCTGGAGCGTTCATCTGCCCTTCGGCGGCGGCTGGGACGCGGCGCATATTGACGAAAGAGACCGTGCCGACGCGGTATGCGGCTTCAAGCGCGTGATTGACCTAACGAGTGAATGGCATCCGTCAGTTTATGTGCTTCACGGCTGCCTTGAGCCTGTCAGTGATGATGAGCGTGAGGCGCGCATGCTTCAGTGTATCAAATCCGTTAAGGAACTCAACGAATACGCCGCGAAATACGGCGCGAGAATCGCCCTTGAGGATCTGCCGCGTTCATGCCTTGGCAACTGCACGGCGGAAATGGCAAGAATCGTCAAGGAAACAGGCGTTAAAATCTGCTTTGACGTTAATCATCTTTTAGGCGACACCCACGAGAATTTCCTCAATTCTCTCGAAAACGAGATTATCACAACCCACCTTTCGGATTATGACGGCGAAGACGAACGCCACTGGCTGCCCGGTGAGGGAATTGTGCCGTGGAAGCTCCTTTTTGAAAGACTCGAAAGTGTCGGCTATGACGGAGCGTATCTTTTTGAGCTTAAAATGGTCAATGATGTGCCGTATAAGCCCGACGAAATAATTGCCGCATTCAAAGCGGCTGTGGAGGGTTAAGATGAAAATACTTTTTCTTGACATTGACGGAGTAATTAAAACTGATGTTCACGGTTCGCCGTTTTTTGACGACAGCCTTGACATATTAAAAAGCATTCTCGACAGAACGGGCGCGGTTATCGTTATGTCGTCCTCGTGGAAAGTGAAATACAAGGCGTTTGTTGATAACGGCTACAAAACGGATATTTATGATGTTCAGAGGCTTTATGAGGCTCTTTGCAGGCACGGACTTACAATCACGGACTACACGCCGTATCTCGGCGAAATCGACTGGCTGCTCCGCCGCCCAAAAGAGATAAAAGAGTATCTGAAAAGTGCAGAAGATGTTGAGAGTTTCTGCATTCTTGACGACAGAGACGAATTTCCGTGGGACGATCTTTCGGATAATCTTGTGTTGACATTATTCGGCAAGGACGAAAACGGAGAAAAAATCGCGTACCTCGCGCCTGAGCACGAGGACAGAATCGTTGCGATTCTTAATAAAATTTGTTAAAAAAATCAGAATTTATATCCGTGTCAGCAGTTATCGGATTTATAACGCGGTGCGCGGGCAGTAAGCAATCAGATAAATCAGAATTTGCGAAGCAAAAATAAATTCGGGTGCGGGTGTCCCGCCCTCAATTATTCATTAGCGAAGCGACTTCATTATTCATTATTCATTCGTGCCGCAGTACGCCAAATCCCTATTTGCCGAAATAATCACCCGCCGATAAAATCTTCGGCGGGTGTTATTTTTGGCGTGCGCTTGTAGGGGTCATTCACGAATGACCCGAGAGATTACGATGATTTTCAGATAGTACGCATACCGTGATAAAAACTACCACAACATTTTCGCATCGAGCACACAGCTTTAAAATTCCAACCGTGTTACCCCGACTATAAAATCCAGTCTATTTCTTTGAACCAGTTTATGAGTAAGCCCGTCCACTGTCTGACGTGTTCGGGTGCGCGGATAATTCCCAGCCCGTGCTTGCCGTGGGGGAAAATGTGCATTTCAACAGACACATTGTTAAGCCGCAGAGCCTTTGCGTATTCATAGCTGTTGATTACATTAACACTATTGTCCTCGGCGGTGTGCCATATAAACGCCTGCGGTGTAGCTTCGCTCACATTCGCCGACGGGTCGATTTTGGCGGCAAAAGAAAGATTTTCCTCACCCAGAAGCTTTGTGTAGCTGCCCTTGTGGGCGAACTCATTTTCATAGCCGAGAATGACAGGATAGCACAGAATCTGAGCATTCGGGATAAAATCAATGCTGTCAATCTCATCAACGCCCTCGCCGTCGATTTTTTCTTTATATGTCGCCTCCATTGCGGCTAAATGACCGCCTGCCGACGAACCCATGACCGCGATTTTCTGAGGGTCGATGCCGAAACTCTCTGCATTCGCGCGGACAAAGCGCACCGCTCTTCTCGCGTCAAGCAAAGGCAGGGGGAATAAATCGGGATTTATTCTGTAATCTACCACAAAAGAGCTTATGCCCTCGGACTGCAAAAACTCCGCGTAGCCCTTGCCCTCGTGCTCTGCTCTGTGATGATAGCCGCCGCCGGGGAAAATCACAACCGCCGCGTCGGTCTTTTTATTTTCGGGAGCATAAAATGTTATCTGCGTCTGATGCTCGCCGTTCTGCCATAAATTCATAAGAATCCTCCGTTACATCAATAATATAACTCAATATTATCACAGCCGACGAAGATTATCAATAAAATTTCATATCGGGGTGTTGCTTTTTAGCATTATGTGATATAATAACCTCAAACCAAGTTTGGAGGTATTATTATGGATAAAATAAAACTCGGCGTTATAGGTATAGGCAATCAGGGCAGCAACTATTTAAAAAGTGCCGCCAACGGAAGAATCCCCGAAATTGAGATTACCTGTATTGCAGACGTTGACGAAAGAAAATTTGAAAGAGCAAAGAGCTTTCTGCCCGATGTCAAGTGCTTCTCCACGGCAAAGGAACTTATTGAAAGCGGACTCTGCACTGCTGTTGCGGTCTGCACGCCTCACTATTTCCACCCCGAATATGTTATTGACGCGCTGAATGCGGGACTTGATGTTATCAGCGAAAAGCCTGCGGGCGTCTATACAAAGCAGGTTGAGGAAGCTATCGCGGTTGCTGAGAAGTCAGACAAAACCTACGCCATGATGTTCAATCAGCGCACAAATCCCGTTTACATAAAGCTTCGTGAAATCATCAAAAGCGGCAAATATGGCGAAATCAGACGCGTTATATGGATAAACACCGACTGGTACAGAACGCAGGCTTATTATGACTCAGGCTCATGGCGCGCCACATGGGAAGGCGAAGGCGGCGGCGTTATGCTCAACCAGTGCCCCCACCAGCTCGATTTATGGCAGTGGATATGCGGTATGCCGTGCAAAATCCGCTCCGTATGCCGCGAGGGCAAATGGCACAACATTGAGGTTGAGGACGACATCACGATTTACGCCGAATATCCCAACGGCGCAAGCGGAATTTATATTGCAACAACAGGCGACTACCCCGGCACAAACCGTTTTGAAATCACAATGGATAAGGCCAAGGTTGTCTGCGAATATGATGCCGAGGCAGGCGAATTCGTAATTAAAATCTGCGAGTTAAGCCAGAGCATTTCAGATTTTACATTCTCAGCCGAGGGCGGATTTGAAAAGCCGAAGCGCAACTGGATTAAGGTTGACGTTTCGGAAAAGACGCAGTATAACAACCACGAAATTGTTCTCAACGCCTTTGCCGCTCATATTTTAAGAGGCGAGCCGCTCGTTGCCGAGGGTCCTGAGGGCATAAACGGCCTTACGATTTCCAACGCGGCGTTCCTTTCAAGCTGGCTCGACAAGGAAATTGAAATTCCGTTTGACAAGGATTTGTTCTACGATATGCTCCAGGAAAAGATTAAAAATTCCAATTATAAAAAGAACCTGCGCGAGCAGATTCAGGAGGATATGAACTCCACCTACGGAGCATAAATTATATCCGTGTAAATCATTTTCGTGCAGGAATATTTTAGCTGACAATTACCACTGCCCCCAAGGGAGGCTCATTATTGGCGCCCCTTTGGGGAGCTGTCTGCGAAGCAGACTGAGGGGGTACAAAGTCATAGTGATGAATGAAAATATAATGATAATACCGTATAAAAACAATCTGACTAAAAACGCGCGCGAACTTAGGAAGAACGCCACAAAACAGGAAAATCATTTATGGTACGATTTTCTCAGCACATATAAAATAAAATTCAGACGGCAAAGACCTATCGGCGGATTTATTGCTGATTTTTATTGTGAAGAAGCAAAACTCGTCATTGAGCTTGACGGTTCACAGCACTACACCGATGAAGTTAAAAAATATGACGATGAGCGTTCTGCCTTTTTTGAAAAGTATGATATTAAAGTTTTGCGTTTTGCAAACAATGAAATAAATGAAAATTTTGAAGGTGTCTGCATCTTAATTGATAAAGAGGTTAAAGAAAGATCTTTTAAATGATAGTTTTGCGCTTTAAATAACCCCCACCGTCAAAATCAAAGATTTTGCCACCTCCCCCAAGGGAGGCTTATTGATGTCCTTTGTGAAATGCAGAAAGAATAGATAAAGTTATTATTTGATAGCTTAATAAAAGCGAAAACCGCCAAAGAATTTACTCTCTGGCGGTTTACTTCATATTATATCATTCACAATATTCAGATTTTCATCAAATACTGTGAACACCGCGTTATATCCGTCTGCGATTCTGCCGAAGTCCTCAAGCTTCATAACATCGGCAGGTGTTTCGGTGAGCATACGCACGCTGTCGGGAAGGCTTATGCCTGCGCTGACGGCGGTTTTCAGAAGAATATCCGCCGTCGCGATACTGCCTGCAAACGCGCTTCTGTCAATGAGCTTTGCCACGCCGTCCTCAATAACAAAGGGCACGGGGCAGTCGGTGTATTCCTGCCCGTCAAATTCTTCACCGAGTCCGCCGGGGCGGATGGCGTCGGTGATAAGGCACACTCTTTTTGCACCCTTGATATCGACTATCATTTTAAGCAGCTCGGGCGGAAGATGCTTGCCGTCTGCAATCGCCTCAACAAACATATCCTTTATAAGAAAAGCCGACTCGATAACGCCGAGGCTTCGGAAGCCGCCCTTGCGCGTAACGGTTGAGGTGCAGGAATAAAGATGTGTTACAAGCTCGCAGCCGCCGTCAAAAGCGGACTTCACATGGCAGTACTCCGCCGCCGTATGCCCCATTGACGGAACGATTCCGTTTCCTTTTAAAAACTTCACAAATTTTCCGTCATCGTTTTCGGGAGCATAAGTCCAGCGTTTAATTAAATTTCCGAAACGCTCATAAAGCATTTTGTATTCGTTTTCGTCGGGAGCGCGAACGGAATCGGGGTCCTGACCGCCGCACATCTGAGCGGAAAGATACGGTCCCTCAAGGTGAACGCCTGCGATAATTATTTCACTCTCGTCAGCCGCTTTTTCAATCGCTTCAAGAGCTTTGACAACGGTAGCCGTATCGGACGCCGAAAGCGTGGGATAGATAACTCTTGTGCCGTGCTTTTTGTGAATGGCGCACGCCCTTTGTACCGATTCAACAGTGCCGTCAATGAACTCCGCGCCGTCGCCGCCGTGGCAGTGAATGTCGATAAAACCTGCCGAAATATAATTACCGTCGAGGCTGATTTTTTCTCCGCTTACGCTCCCTTTCGGGACGAGGGCGGTTATTTTTTTAACCTCAACAACAATGTCGGTGCCGTCGAGGATTTTTCCGTCGGTTACAATTCGGCAGTCGGTAATAATTTTTTTCATGAAATCACCCGATTATAATATTTTTGCTCCGCTGTCCTTGTCGCAGTACATAATCGCCGCGCTGTGTCGGCGCATGATTGTGGCGGGGCAGTTTTCCGAAATTTCTTCGTTGACGGTGCGCCATACCGCTTCGGTTTTTGTCTTTGCAGGTACAAAGCAGAAAAGATAATCCGCCGAGAACATCTCGGGAACTGTGAGCGTGAGAGCGTACTCGGGAACATCGTCAAAGGTCGGGAAACAGCCGTCATGCACCTGCTGCATGCGGCATACATCGTCAAGCTTAACCTTTTTGATAAGCTCAGTGTCGTTGAAATCCGCAACGCCGGGGTCGTTGAAAGCTATGTGTCCGTTTTCACCGATACCGAGGCAAATAATGTCAATGTGCTCTTTTTTGAGAATTTCCGCGTAACTCTCGCCGTAATCTGATATATATTTTACGCTTTTGAAATTCACCTTGCCGAAAACATGGTCATAGAGATATTTGCCGAAGCTCTGAGGATGATTTTTGTCAAGGCCGACATATTCGTCCATGTGCAGGGCATTGATTCTCTCCCAAGGCAAAGCCTTTTTGCAAAGAGCCTCAAGCATATCGTTCTGAGACGGCGCGGCGGCAAAAATCATGTTGATTTCTTCTTTTTCGCCGAGAAGCTTCGTAACACACTCTGCAATTTCGTCTGCGGCACATTCGCCCATTTTCGTTCTGTTTTCAAATATTTTTACCTTTAAATTGTCTTTCGTGATTTCTTTTAACATCATCTTACCTCCGCTGAATTTTCTATTATAAGCGTCTGCCTTGCGGCTTCGAGCATATTATGTGTGTATTCTCTGTTGTCGATTTCGCCCCTTACCGCCGCGAGGAACTCGGAAAGAGCGTCTCTTTCGGGCTTAATCGGCTCGATTTTTTCTATCTCTCCCGCTTTCGGGTAGAGGGTAACGCCGTCGATATTTTCGCCGAAATCAATCATGCCGAGGCTGCCGAAAACTCTGAAATGCCAGTATGACGGGTGGTCATAGCCGTAGGCGTCGGGCGCGCTGTACGAAACGTCCGCAATTACGCCCGCGCCGCTTTCAAGGGTGAGCATGAACTGCGCGCTGTCCTTGAAATTCGGCTCTTCGGCGGCAAAAAAGTTCCATTCCTTTGCCTTGTCAACGGTTTTTATGTTGCTTCCCGTCATGAGCCTGACAAGGTCGATGCCGTGAACGGCGATGTCATTTATAACCCCGCCGTGCTTGCCGTCCTCAAAATACCACGCCGCGCGCTTGCCGTAGTTGAGAGGATGCTCGCCCTCAAAAACAATGTTGTTGACCTTGCCGATAACGCCGTTTCTGATCGCCGTTACCGCGCCGAGGATATCGGGATTCTGCCTGAGGCTGAGAAAAACGCAGACGGTGAGATTTTTTTCTTCCGCCAAAGCTTTTATCTTTTCGATTTCGTCAAGAGAAGTGCACAGCGGCTTGTCGGAAATTATGTTTTTACCGTTTTCGAGTGCCTTGATTACAAGCTCGCCCCTTGCGCCGTAGTGTGTGCCTATCGCAACGGTATCGCAGTCCGTGCCGAGAAGCTCATCAAAACTGCCGTGAGTAAAAACGACTCCTCTTTCCTGCGCCGTGAGCCTTGTTTTCTCGTCCTGCTCCCACGCGCCCGCAATTTCAAAGTCGCTGTTTTCAGAAAGGTCGTTATAAATACCGAACATATGCGAATGCTCAAAGCCCGCGAAAGCTACCCTGTGCTTTTTCATTTTATCACCCTCAGGAAAAAACTTTTTATAATTATATACCCATTTTATCTTATTTTGCAACATAAAAAAATATTTGATTTTTCTATCTTTTATGATATAATCTGAAATTGAAAGGAGTGGGAAAAATGAAAAATTTAAAAAAAATCCTCTCTGTTATTTTTGTAATGATTTTTATTGTCGGCTGTGTATGCCCCGCGGCGTCCGCCAAAAGCGAAACAACGCTTAAATTCAACGACGGCAAATTCCGCATCATGCACATAACCGACACGCATTTCACCGATTTCCCCTTTGCGGAATCCATCGCGTTCATTGAAAAAGCACTTGACGATTACAAGCCTGACCTTGTAGTTCTCGGCGGCGACAATATCAAGGGCTGGTTCGACACATCAATGCAGTTAGGCGTCAAAGCGGCGATTGACCAGCTTGTCGCTCCGTTTGAGGAAAGAGATATTCCGTTCACTTTCGTCTATGGAAATCACGACTGGCAGACATATCTCTGTCCCAAGGTTTTACAGAATAAAATGTACTCCGCTCATTCAAACTGCATTATGCCCTGCGGTTACAGCACGGCTCTGCGTGCAGGCAACGGTTACGTTCTTATCAAGGACTCAAGCGGCGAAAAAAATATTTTCAACCTCTGGCTTCTTGACTCGGGCACAATAATAAAAATGAGCAAAAAGAATGTTGAATCTGTAAATTCCATTCAGCTCAACTGGTACAAGAAGACCGCGGAAAAGCTCAAAAAACAGAACGGCGGCAAGGCAATTCCGTCATTAGTTTTCCAGCATCTCCCCGTTCAGGAAATCACAAAGATTTTTGACGAAGCTGAGGGCGGCGTTGAATGCGGTGAAAAGACCTATACTCTCAAAGCAGGCTTCACCGATGTATTAACAAACGGTGTTCCCGGCACATCCGGCAGCAATTGGGCAGCCCACCTCAACAAAGGAGTTGAGATTCCCACGGATAACAGCGGCGAATACTCAGCATGGCTCAAGCAGGGCGATGTTATCGGCGCATTCTTCGGTCATGCCCATGTCAATGACTACTGCGGAATCACCGAGGACGGAATTATTCTCGGCTCAACGCTTTCAGCAGGCGGCTTCAACATTGCCTCACGCTTTGATGATGAGGATGATAACCAGATTGAGGCGAGAGGACTTCGCATAATCGACCTTGACGAAAAAGCTCTGCTTGACGGCGCAAAGAATCCGACAGAAGCGGTTTCAACCTTCTCTGTTTACTACAGCGATTTTGACTCAACCTCAGTAGAAAAATATCCGTCAAAATACAAGGATTTTGACGAGCATGATTTCGGCGAATGGATTAAAATTGAATTCAATTATCTCAAAGATTTTATCATAAGTTTTTTCAAATAAAATCATAAAAACTCAGCGCTTCCGACAAAAAATCGGGAGCGCTGTTCTTTTATTTCTGAGGATTTTTCTTAAAAATTTCTGTGATTTTTTCCGCGTCCGCTTTCGGCTTTCTGTCCATAAAGAGAAGTCCGTTTGTCTCCTGATAAACATCGGTGAGCTGAGTATAGCAGTAGCCGCAGAATGAGGAAGTTTTCAGAATATTGTCGATATCCGACTTGATTTCGGCAAGATATTTTTCGGTGCTTTCAATAGGCAGGTCATAACCCCAGCCGTCAGAGCCTTCAATCCTTTTGCCGCCGAATTCCGTGAGCATAACAGGCTGACCGCCGTATTTTTCGTTTGGTACAAGATAAGGATGCCCCGTTCTTGCCGCGCCTGTATCAAAAAACGAAGTGTCAGAATAGTATTCCGTCAGCTTTTCCGAAAAGCTCCTGTAATCGTGGACGGAGCAGATGTCTGTCGGGAAAACATTTTCCCAGCCGTCATTTGTGCTGACGAGGCGCGACGGGTCCATTCGCTTGCAGAGATAATAAAGCTCTCTCGCAACATCAGCCTGCCTTGAATCACCTAAAAGGCTGCGAAGTCCCCAGCTCTCGTTGAACGGAACCCACGCGGCGATTGAGGGGTGATTTTTATCTCTTTCAATAAACTCGCGCATGGTGTTTTCAGCGTCGGCGCAGGCGTAATCCGTGAAGCCGTAAAATGACGGAAGCTCGCCCCACACGATAAGCCCGAGCCTGTCCGCCCAGTAATAATATTTCGGATCTTCAATTTTCTGATGCTTTCTTGCGGCGTTGAAGCCGAGTTTTAATGTCCACTCAACATCTTCACGGAAAGCATCGTCATTATCAGGGCGGTAAATGCCCTCTGTCCAATAGCCCTGGTCAAGCACCATTCTTGAATAAAGCTGAGAATTATTGAAATAAAATTTATCGCCTGCCGTGCTGATTTTTCTTATGCCGAAATAGGTTTCAACTGTGTCCGTGCCGTTTTCCGTTTCAAGGCTGAGCGTTACATCAAAAAGATTCGGATGCGCAGGCGACCATGTGTAGGCATCCTTGTCCTTGACTCCGCAATCCTCAAAGGCTATGAGAATTTTTGCCGTCCTGCCGTTCACCGACTGACGAAGCGACATATAATTTTCACCATTTTTTGAAATATCGGCTGAAATAAATCCGTTTAATTTTCTGCTGAAAGTTATCTCGGCGGTAACGGAATGAGCGTCAAAATCCGTTACATATTTTACATCTGTTATGTAGTCGCCGCCTGTAAATTCGAGCCAGACCGCCTGCCATATTCCCGTAACGGCGCTGTAATGGCAGCCCCACGGCTCGCCGTCCCAAATCTGTTTGCCTCTGACGGAATCGGTACGAAATTCGTCGGTAACATAAACGGTCAGTTTATTTGCGCCGTTTTTCAGAATATCGCTGACATCAAAGCAAAACGGAGTGTAACCGCCGCTGTGAGAGCCGAGAAATCTGCCGTTGAGCCAAACCTCAGCGTCGTGGTCAACCGCACCGAAATGAAGCAGAGCGGTTTTGTCTTCCGAAAAATCCGCGTTAAAATTTCTTTCATAGCAGACGCGCTCGTGCTTTTCCTGCGAGTTGATTCCGCTTGCAGGACTCTGATAAGGAAACGGCACGATTATTTCAAGGGGAAGCTCATATTCTTCTCCTTTTTTAATTTTTCTGTAAATCTCTCCGTCGTCGTCAAAAGCGAAAAGCCATACATCATCAAACGATATATAATTTTCTCTTATAAAATCAGGTCTCGGAAAACCTGCTTTTTCGTCAATTCTCATTGTCATTTTCCTCCGCAAAAAATTCGTTAAGATATTTTCTGAACTGCGGTGTCCACCACTTTTCATAGCCGTCAAAATTCGGGTGAATTCCGTCGTGCATATACGCTTTATAATCCGCCGCGCTCACGGCGTTCATCTCGTCGCTGTTCCACAAATCAATCACGCCGATACTGTATTTCTGCTGAATTTTCAAAAGCAGGTCAACCATCTGAGCGTAAATCTCGTTATCAAACTTAGTACCTGTATAAAAAATCACGGAGCAGTTCCACACATTCTTTGCATAGACGATGATATATTCTATCGCGCCCGCGACGGTTTTTGTGTCAAAATCATCGGGGCTGAAAGACTCGGAAATTTCACCGAGAGAAACATCTTTTTTCGCGTCATTTGTCGAAAGCTGGCAGATAAACGCGTCGGCTTTTATGTCCTTTTTAATCGTCTTCATTCTCGAAACATAAGACGAGCTTTTCATATCCGCAAGCGTTGTGCCCGACACAGCTTCTTTGACGGAAATTATGCCGTCCTCTTTTTCTAAAATATCCGCAAAGGAAACGCCGCCTGCCGCCGCGCCGTATGTAACGGAGCTGCCGAGAAAAATAATTATTTTACCTTTGAGTAAATTTTTATTCATAATATCGCCCCCGTGTTTTAACCATATTAACACATATTTTTTGAAATAACAACATTTCGTTTGACAAAATAATCCCTGTTTGATATTCTTATTATCGGAGGTGGTTTAATTGAAAACCCTGTTCATTATTTTAACTGTAAGCATCGCTTTAAGCTACGGCTGGGGAATGCGCGGCTCGCTTATCGGCTCTGAA
The DNA here is from genome assembly GCA_045640865.1 of Acutalibacteraceae bacterium. Taxonomy (GTDB): domain Bacteria; phylum Bacillota; class Clostridia; order Oscillospirales; family Acutalibacteraceae; genus CAG-488. The sequence goes on from JAZUFU010000094.1 coordinate 14,541, forward strand.
AGAGGAGCTGTTCTGCCCGGCGCGATTCTCGGAATGTTCCTTGCTCTTTTTTCGGGCAGTGAGCTTATTGCGGATAAATTTTATTTCTTTGCCGCCGCGGGTGCGGCAAGTATGGCGTACGGCGGAACGCAGACCTACGGTCAGACCTTGGGCTTTATCGTTCACCGCGGTGAAAAGGACTACAACCCTGCTTTAGGCTATGCAGGTGTTTCGCTTAAAGGCGGACTCTGGCACGGCATCAGCGGCGCGGTTATCGGCATTATGTTCAGCGCGGCAGGCGGCAAGTATTACAGCCCCGTTTCCATCGCTGTTTTCTTTGCGCTGATTCCACTTATGCAGGACATCGGTGAGCGTATATTCAACGCCCCGTACAAGCCAAAAGAGGGCAAATTCCCGAAAATATATTTTTCAATCGACAGACGCGAGGAATGGGGCGGCAATGCCGTTACTCTGCTCGGTCTTCTGATATTCACGCTTGTTCACAAGGACTACTATTCATTCTTCTTCGCACTGACAGGCATTGTCGGCGGCGCGGCAGGCTTTGCTTTCGGAATGGTGCTTTATGATTTCGTTCATCACCCGATGAAGAACGGCAAATTTTTCTTCGGTAAATTCAACGACAGCGTAAGCGGCTGGAAGATAATGGAATTCACTTTCGGCGCGGTTGCGGGACTTTTCTTCGCGATTTATTTTGTCGCAACCAAAGATACGATGCTTAAGGAGCGCATTGACCTCATAGAGGCAAACGGCGGAATATGGAATCCGCTCGGAAAATATGCGGAAATCCTGCCGTGGATTGCCGCCGTGCTGATTCTTTTAGCAAAAATCCCCGAACTTTTCCAGAAGAAAATCACGGTTCACACTATCGACCTCATTCAGCGTCCGTTTATCTTTGTTATCCCGATGATTCTTGCCCTCCTGGGCAGTTCACTCGGCGCACAGCTCGGCGCGTTCTCACTCATAGTTTTCTACGCCGCGGAAAAGACAATCTTTGACCGCATAGACAAATTCAGCGGGAAATCAAAGGTCGCCGTTATCGTTATTTTCACGCTGATTACTGTCGCTTCGGTTATCTGTCAGGCATTCTTTGAGCTTCCCAAAATCGCGTACATTCTGATGTACACGGTTCTTTACATAATCGCAAACGGCATAACCACAAAGCATTACGGAAAGACGCACATTACAGTCAACGCGTATTTCCTTTTCCAGACGATTTATCTTATAGTTTTCATTTTACTTTATTAAGAAAGGTTGGAACTTTATGTATTTTTTAAGATATCCCAATGTGCTTGCAAAGGCTCTTACAATAAGCTATGACGACGGCGTTGAGCAGGATATTAAGCTGCTCGAGCTCATGGAAAAATACGGCATCAAAGGCACATTCAACCTCAACAGCGGCTCTTTTGCCGAGGAGGGAACAGTTTTCCCGAAAGGCAGAGTTCACCGCAGGCTTACTGTTTCGCGCGCGAAAGAATTATATAAAAGCGAATACTGCGAGGTTGCGGGGCACGGATTTACGCATCCGTTCCTTGAAAAGATGAATGTTGACTCCGCTCTGTGGGAGGTTTCTCACGACAGATACACTTTAGAGCAGATTTTCTCTGAGCGCGTTCAGGGCTTCGCCTATCCTTTCGGCACATACAACGACGATGTTGTGAACGCTCTTAAAACCTCAGGCTATAAATACGCCCGCACAACAAAAGCGACTCATTCCTTTGATGTTCCGACAAACTGGCTGACGCTTCACCCCACCTGCCACCACGGCGACGAAAAGCTCCCCGAGCTCACCGAAAAATTCATAACCACAACGCCGAATGACGCGCCGTACTTTTTCTATGTATGGGGACACAGCTACGAATTTGAGGGCAACAACAACTGGGAGCTTATTGAGAATTTCTTTGCCGAGGTCGGCGGAAAAGACGACGTATGGTACGCGACGAATGTTGAGCTTTATGATTACATAAAAGCGTTCAGCCGCCTTGAATTTTCGTGCGACTGCAGCCGCGTTTTCAATCCCAGCGCGGTTGACGTTTACATAGGCAGAGGGGATAAAACAATTTGCGTTCCCGCAGGAAAAGAAGTATCTGATTTATGATAAACTGCATTTACAACAAATTCACTCTCGGAGCGGAAAAGCCGTTCAGGCTCATGCACATAACAGACATTCACCTTGCCTGCCCCGATGAAACGGACGAGGAGAGAATTATCCGCCTTGCCGAAAAAAGAAAAAAGAAATATCCGTTTTCTGAAAGTTTCCTTTCGGAAACTGAGATTTTATCAAAAAAAGAAAACGCTCTGCCGATAATCACGGGCGACATGACCGACTGCTATTCTCACGGGAGCGCGGCGGCGGTTAAGAAGTTCACAGATAAAAACGACTGCCTTTTTGCCGTCGGCAATCACGATTTCAGAGTTTTCGGCGGAATGGAATACGATGTTCCGTCGAGCCGCGAAAAAAATCTTGACGCGGTCAACTCGCTTTACAGAAACGATGTGAGATTTTTTTCAAGAGAAATCAACGGCGTGAATATTGTCGGCATTGACGACGCCTACTACCGCTTTGAGGCTTTTCAGCTCGAAAAGCTCAAAAAAGAAATCGAAAAAGGGCTTCCGATTATCCTCGCTCTGCACGTTCCGCTCTACACCCCGAGCTGTTACGATTTAATGGTAAATGAAAAGAGAAAATACGCGAGCCTTATCTGCGTGCCCGAGGATAAAATGCAGCTTTACCCTTCCGAAAGATATGAGCAGCAGAAAGAGGATAAAATCACACGGGAAATGTATGAATTTATCCTCTCACAAAGCCTTATTAAACTTTTAGTCTGCGGTCATGTTCACAAAAATTTTGAGGCTGTGCTCCCCAACGGAATTCCTCAGATAATAACAGGAACCGAAACCGCAAGGATAATTGAAATATCTTAATCGTTGTTTTCGCCCGCAAGCATATCGCTGTACCACGGTGCGCCGCCCTCGCTCATGAAATGAACGGGAGTGAACGGGTCCTGACAGCCGTATGCTTTTTCGGGCAGAATCGCGCCCGTGTTGTCCTTGACAACCATGCCTTCGCCGTTGCCGCCCTTATCGTGTATAAGCTCCTTGACGGCACCGGGGAGCATGACATTATCGCTGATTACGCAGTGGGCGCATTTCTCGGTGATGATGCCGTAAAACGGAGAAATTCTGCCGTTTCTGCCGTCATCTTTCCATATATTGAAAGTATTTGCGCTGACGGTGATTCCCGCCGCGCCGCTCATGAAAATGTGGCAGTCCCTGTCAGAGCACGGCTCGGCGTCCTTGCCGCTTCTGACAAAATTATTACCTGTAACGGTGATTGAATAAGGCATGACCGTGTGCGTTTTTTTGAGCCGCTTGTGAAAATTCTCGGCGGCTTCAATAATAATTGACGGCCCGAATGAGCGGTCAAAATAATTACCCGTGAGGTTGTATCTCATTCCTCCGCTGAGGCGCACGCCGCAGTCCTTGTTCCACTCAACGCGGTTGGAGGTGAAGTTGACGGCAGAGTTCCAAGTGTCGCCTCCGAAGCCTGCTTTGCCGTTAAAAGAGAACCAGTTATCCACAATGAAAGCGTCGCACCCGTCAAGGTACATTCCGTAGCCGTCGTTGGTCGTGAACTGCGACTTTCTGACGCTCACCGCCCACGCACCCTCGGCGTGAAAGCCGTTGCCCGTGCAGGAACGAACTTGGCATGTGTCAATTCGCAGAGAATGTTCTCCGAAGGTAACATGACCGTCTCTGTTCATGAAAAGTCCGTGCATTTCGGTGCCTTTCTGCTGACCGTCAATCGCTATTCCGTAAATGGTAGCTCCCAGAGCGTCGGAAACATCGAGCACGCATCTCTGCCAGTCGTTGGCAGGCACAAGCACCGTGCGCCCCGCGCTTCTGTATGACCAGGTTGCCTGCGCTCTGAACTCAACCGCGGCAGGCACTTTTATAACATCTGTGCGGTATGTTCCGACAGGGAAAAACAGCGTTTTGCCTGTTTTTGAGGCTTCATCCGCCGCGGCGCGGATTGCGGCTGTATCGTCGGCAACGCCGTCTCCGACTGCTCCGAACTGCTGAGGGGTAACATAAAATAATTCCATAATCAGACCTCCGAAAAATTTATATAAAGGATGATTCAATATGCAGGATCAAAAGCTTGAAATATTCTATATCCGCCACGCGGACGCCGACAAAGGCGTAACAGATGACCGCGACAGATGCGACCGCGACATAACTGAGCTCGGTGAGCTTCAGTTAAAATACCTCGCAAAACGCTTTGAGGGCGCAAAGTTTGACGCTGTGCTTTCAAGTCCGCTTGTCCGCACGGTTAAAACCGCCGCGGCTGTCGCAGGCTCGCTCGAGGGCAGACCTCCCATTGAAATTGTGCCCGAGCTTATTGAAAAGGGCGCGACGGCAGGCTACAGCGGATGCGGTCTTGATTACCTTAAAAGATATTACGACAACTTAAAGCTGTGTGAGGACAACATTTACGGCGGCGAGGGCGGCGACTTCCCCAACGAAGAAAAGGAAGACGTGCTCCTGCGCGCAAAAGCGGTTGTGGAATATATCAAAAACAGATTTGACTACGGTCAGAGAATTGTTGTTGTGAGCCACGGCGTTTTCGGCATCAATTTTTATCAAGCGGCGATGGGTATCACGAACGAGTACGATTTCAGAATGACAACCCACAACACGGCGGTTACAAAAATAAAATTTACTCCCGACGGTGTAAGGCGAATTTCGTTCCACAACGATGTTTCGCATCTGCTGCCGATTCTGCCGAATTTTCAGTATGACATTTAACGGGATAATTTTAGCATAACGCGAAAGCTATTTCAATAAAATAATACCTTGTTAAGGTTAAAAACTTACGAAGTGCCAAGGCGGTGTTACCATGAAAAAATTTTTAACGGTTATTCTCATTATCGCTCTGCTTGTCGCTGCCGGCGGCGGCGCGTGGCAGATTTATGTCAGAAACGAGTCAAAAAAGCACAACCTCATAACGCTTGACACAACAGAGCTTCCCGAGCCTGTGGCAAAGCCCGAGATTGACGATTTTGTTCAGCTCAGCGAAGTTAAAATGCACTATCAGGTCTATGGGCACGGCAAAGCTCCGCTCATTCTCATTCACGGCAACGGCGGAAGTGTAAACTCCCTGTGCGAGGCGGCGAGCTACCTTGCCAACAACTACACGGTGTATCTCACAGAGAGCAGATGCCACGGTCAGAGCAGCGACCCGGGCGAAATTTCATACTCCCTCATGGCAAAGGATATGGCGGAGTTCATTAAGGTGATGAACCTTGAAAAACCGCTGATTATGGGACACAGCGACGGCGGCATGATTGCCATAGCCATAGCGTCTGAGTATCCCGACCTGCCCGGCGCAATAATTTCCTGCGGCTCAAACTCACGCCCCGAAAAATTCAAGCCTTATTTTACAATCGGTGTTAAAATCAACAACCTTTTCCACAAAGACAAGCTCAATGATATGATGCTCACCCTGCCCGATTTCAACGAAGAATATCTCGGCAGAATTACCTGCCCGACTTATGTTGTTGCGGGAGAATACGACATCATGTGGCTTTCCGATACGCTGTATATCAACTCCGCGATTAAAAACAGCGACCTTGCGATTATAAAATCTGCAAGCCACAGCTCATATATGTCCCACGACGGCAGACAGGCTTATGTCCTCGCGACTGAATGGTTTAATAAAATCGGAAAATAAAAACAAAAAATCGGAGGAATTGCTATGACGAGATTTGAAATCTTCGACGAAGTTGTCGATATAATGGCTAACGATTCCGCAACATGCAAAGATATCACGGGAGCAGACCCCGCGCCTTTTCGCGCAGGAATCACTGAAGAAATGAGCGACGCGGACTTTGCGAACCTTGTCAACGAATACCTCTGCTCCTTCGGGCTTACGGGACATCTTGATTTTTACACCTATGATCAGGCAGAGAATCTTTTCACTCCGTTCAGAGTCAGAAGATATGACGACAAGCTCTATGTTACATACGGCAGAAAGGGCAGCGGCGTTGAAAAGGGCGATATAATCACCCACCTTGACGGTCTGACAATTACCGAAGCGGCAAAAAAATATTCGTTTATGTTTAGCGAGAAAAACCCCGACCGTCAGGCGGAAATCTGGAGATATATCATGAAAAGATATGTCAGTCAGTTTACGGTGCATCACAAATCAGACGGTGAAACGGAAACTCTGAAATATCAGCCCTTTACAGATGACGATACTGAATGTGAGGAACAGCAATTTCATCTTAAAAAGCTGTCAAAGGATACGGCGGTTATCCGTCTGCCCGATTTTATGACCGATAAGCCGATAAAAAACATCGTTAAACAAAACAAAAGATTTCTGAGAAAGTGCAGATATCTGATTTTTGATGTAAGGGGCAACAGCGGCGGCTCTGATATAAACTATGCTCCCCTTGAGCCGTACTGCTTCCCTAAAGGCAAAGCGAAGTATGATATGTCTGAAATGTCGCAGGAAAGGCTGTTCACAGAACGAGGCTGTAAATTGAGAGCGGAATTTTTCAGAAGCCTCAAAGATGCTTTTTCTGAGGAAATAATTGAAAAAATTGCACGCGAGCAGGAGGAAAAAGCGGGAAAAGGCTGGGAAAAATATGACTGCGGAACTTTTACCGTAAAAGGAAAAAGAAATCCCGAAAAAGTATTTGTTATAACTGATGACGCATGCGGCTCCAGCGGCGACTCATTTGTTTATGAAATGGCGCTTTCGCCTAAAGTAACGGTTGTTGGCAGAAACACAAGGGGAATTCTCGATTATTCAAACCTTGTCGAAAGGAATTACGGCACATTCCGTTTTCGCTTTCCGCAGAGCAGGCTGTGCTGCATTGACAGCGGTATCCGCTATATGGGCAAGGGTTATCCCGTTGACATTTATATTCCGTGGACTCCCGAACATCTTGAGCATGATGTTGATCTGGAAACGGTACTCACGATGATAGAAAACAGCAGAAAAAACCGAAAATAAAAAATTTTACAAAAAGTGTTGACATTTTAATTCCTGTATGGTAAGATGTTAAGGCACTTGGAGAGATACCGAAGTGGTTATAACGGAACGGTCTTGAAAACCGTCGTACGGCAACGTACCGTGGGTTCGAATCCCACTCTCTCCGCCAAGGGCTCTGTCGCAAGACAGAGCCTTATAAAAAAGAATACGTTGAGAAGACGTAACCAATTGGAGAAGTACTCAAGTTGGTGACGAGGCGCCCCTGCTAAGGGCGTAGGTCGGGTAACCGGCGCGGGAGTTCGAGTCTCCCCTTCTCCGCCAAGAAAAAAGACACCTTCGGGTGTCTTTTTTCAATGAAGTCGCTTTTGCAAGCTAATGAAGGAATGAAGACGCTTCGCTGATGAAGAAATGAAAATGTTAGAAACGAGGGCGACTTCGCTTCATCAGGCGCAAAGCACCGTCATCATCAGGGCGCAGCCCGACTTCATTAACAAGCGCAGCGCGTGTCTTCATTGATTTTTGTAATAAATTATGGTATGATGCTTTTGAAAGCAGGTGGGCGTATGCGTAACGATCAGTTATCAGTACAATCAATGGATTTTGCAGTATCCATTATCAATTTAGTCAGAAATTTAAAGGTAAAACACGAATCTATCATTTCAAATCAAATCGGCAGAAGCGGAACTTCTATCGGTGCAAATATCAGAGAAGCACAATATGCTCACGGTAAAGCAGATTTTATTGCTAAACTTCAAATTGCCTTGAAAGAAGCGAATGAAACAGGTTATTGGCTTGAACTTCTTTACAAAACCGATTATATAACTGAGCAAGAGTATAAACCACTTGATTCTGCTTGTACGAGCATCAGAGTTATGCTGATTTCTTCCATAAACACAGCAAAGGAAAACAGCAAATAATATATATGTTTACATTACCGTAAAATTTTTACTTTTTTAATGAAGTCGCTTTTGCAAGCTAATGAAGGAACGAAGACGCTTCGCTGATGAAGAAAATATAAAAACCAACCCCCGACGGATTTCTCCATCGGGGGAATTTTTATATCAGCTTACGATATTAAAGACCGTTCTTGATTCTGTTCTCTGCAAAACGCTGAGCGATAACGCCTTCGGGCTCGCCTGTTGCTTTGGACTCTTCATAAATGTTATAAACTGTGTTATAAATGTTATGAACCTGCTTGAGACCTTTCTCTTTGTCGTAGGTTGTGAATGCTTCCTGACCAGCGTTGATAACGCCGCCGCCGTTGATGATGAAGTCGGGAGCATAAAGGATGCCTTTTTCCTTAAGAATCTTGCCGCATTCGTCGTCAAGAAGCTGGTTATTTGCAGCACCTGCAATAGCGCGGCACTTGAGGTTGGGGATTGTATCGTAGTTGATTGTTGCACCGAGAGCGCAGGGGGAGATGATGTCGCACTCTGTCTCATAGATCTTGTCGTCAGCAACTTCTTTTGCGCCGAGAGCGATCATTTCTTCCATGTTCTTGCGGTTTGAATGTGTTGAAACATAGAGGTCTGCGCCTGCTGCTGCGAGCTGCTTAGCAACGTCAAAACCAACATGGCCGAGGCCCTGAAGAGCAACTTTTACGCCGTGAAGGTCGTCTGTGCCGTTGAGGAACTTAGCTGTTGCGCGGATACCGTCGAAAGTACCGATAGCTGTGAAGGGTGAGGGGTCGCCGCTGACAGATGCCTTACCAACAACCTGCTTTGTCTTGTGCATTGTCCAGTCCATATCCTGAGTTGTTGTGTTAACATCTTCTGCTGTAAAGTAACGGCCGTTAAGAGATTCAACTGCTTCGCCGTATGCTTCAAAAAGAGCTTCGCACTTGTCTTCAGGTCTTGCAATAATAACGCCTTTTGCGCCGCCGAGGGGCATACCAGCAGCAGCGTTCTTAAAGCTCATGCCTCTTGAAAGACGGAGAACGTCAAAGAGAGCGTCTTCTTCGCTTGCATAGGGGTAAAGACGGCAGCCGCCAACCGCGGGACCGAGCTTTGTGCTGTGGATAGCGATGATGCACTTGAGGCCTGCTTTTTCGTTGTTGAAGAAAGCAACTTCCTCATGACCATAGACACGAATCATTTCTAATGTTGTCATAGTATATATCACTCCTTAAAAAATATACCATATTATAAAATTTCAAAAAAGATTTGTCAACAGAAATTTATTATTTTATACATACTTTTTTGATATGTTTTATAAAATAGCTTTCAATTCATCGATTTAATGGGATAACGGAATAAAGTACGGCAATTTTACCGTACTTTTCTCTCAGAATATCCTGCCCGTCTGCGCCGAGCGGATTCTTCTGACAAGCTCGTCGAGCTCCTCAGCTGACTTCACCTGCGTGCCGTTTCTGTTTATTTCCGCCTTGACACTTTCGGGCAGAGCGTCAATTTTATTTTCGAGCTGACTGTTATCATCAAAAAAAGACATACTATCCCTCCGTGGAAATAGTATGCCTTGAAATTTTATAATTATTATTTATCAGAGCCGTCTTCCGTTTTCTTTTCAAAGTTCTTCATCTTTTTGGGAGGTTCAACGGGGCCGAACTCTTTTTCTGCCATTTCGCAGTAATAAATCTTGTCGTTCGCGTGCTCCTTGACAGCCTTTATTCTGTTCTGCATCGCCTTTTTCTTTTTGCCGCCGAGCATAGCGCGGACTTCCTTTTCGGATATATAAATCTTTTCGTCGCGGTCGGAGCAGTTGGGGTGGCACGCGCCGCATTTAAGGCAGATGTAAATTCCGCATACAGGACAGCGCGGACTTTCTCTTGAGTTCACCTCATTCTGACAGTTCCAGCAGTAGTTTTTATACGGAGTATATCTCGGATAATGGTAGTTAAGATAAACATTGCAAATAGAATTTTCTCTCTGAGTAAAATTGCCGTATTTAAGACTCTTGAAGAAATCCTTTACCGAATCTCTTAAATTGAAGAAAATATCAAACAGACGGCGATGGAAGAAAACGGCAAATATGCCGCAAATCGCAAGAAATGCCAAAATAATTACTGTTGTTATTGACATACATACCCTCCTCTTAAATGAGTACTATTTATTATATACTATTTCGTATTTTTGTGCAATAGTATTTATCGAATTTTCAAACTCACTTTTTCTCATTCTTACAATACAGTCCTTTGAGTAAAGGGAAAAATAGTTGTCTTCCTCCTCAGAGTCAACGCGGTGAACAAGATAAATTATTCTGCTGTATTTATATGCCTGAGTTTCGCCGTTTTCAAGCTCGGCAATATTTTTGAAAAGCCCTGCGGGATATGAAGTGTCAAACGCGCTGATAATGGTCGTTTTGCCGTCATAGCGGGCAACCTCGGGGTATTTCTGCGCGGCGGATTCCATTTTTTCCCCGTTGCGTACGGTATTTCGCATCTCTTTAAAATCATCGACTATTCCGTTGACGGTTTCATCGTCGGCAACCTCTCCGCTTTCGTCAATCAGCTCAGCGTAAATCACCTGAACAGCGGCGTAGTTCTTATTGAAATACTCTTTCACATCTTCCTCAGGGAGCGGAGCTTCGCTGTCCGAAGAGCAGGAAGCGACAATTGCGTCGTCAACAAGCCTTTCATGCTCAAGCATAAGGTTGAGCGTCTGCTTGCTTACGGAATTATCGCCGTAAAAGCCGCTGTAATAAAACCATTTTGCCTTTGTGTCGGCGGCGGCGGCGACTTTTTCCTCAGCCGAAAGAGTAACGCCGTATTTTTTTATAAGCTCGTTTTCCGCAACATATTTTTTGCAAAGCTCAAGGGCAATTTTTTCCTTGTCCTTTTCGTCAATGTACTGCTCATCATTCTGAGCAACAGAGAGATAGTAGTTGAAAACCTCCCGCGGAACGGCGGTTTTGTTTATCTTCAGCGAAAATCTCCCCGACGAGCAGGCGCAAAGGCTTAGCACCAGAGCCATAACAGTTAAAATTGAAATGTATCTTTTCACTTTCAATTCTCCTAAAATGATTTATATCTGTATTATATCATCACTCAAACGGATTTTCAACATTTCTGCGCCAATGGAACAGATATTGCTGAGCGATTCCCTCAACGCCCGCGGTGAATGACGGCAAACCTTCGGGATAAAGCTCACCCATAATCCTGCGAACCCACACATCAACGGGGAAGGCTTCCTTTCTGCCGAAGCCGTAAAGGAGAGTGCACTCCGCAACCTTCGGGCCTACACCGCTGATTTTCTGAAGCTCCAGCCGCGCCTCCTCAATCGGCATTGTCTCTATCACTTTAAGGTCAACCGTGCCGTCGGCAACTTTTTTTGCGGCGTCAATTATATATTTTGCTCGAAAGCCCGCGCGAAGTCCCGATAAATCCTCAACGCTTTTTTCTGCAATCAGCTCAGCACAGGGGAACGAAAAATCGCCGTTCGGGAGCTTCTCGCCGAACTGAGCGCACAGCCTTTCGATTATTCCCTTTATTCTCGGAATATTGTTGTTCTGCGAGATGATGAACGAGCAGAGCGTCTCCCACGGCTCCTGTTTAAGAATTCTGATACCCGGGTAGGCGGTTATCGCTTTGTTGAGCGAAGCGTCAGCCCTGAGCATTTCGCAGATTGAAGCATAATCCGTGTCAAGGTCAAAATATCCGCGCCAGAGTTTTTCGTCATCGGCGCAGACATCGCCTGTTATGACTATCGTATCATTTTCAGCAGTTACATCAACACTTCTGCCGAACGCCACGCCGTGCCATACCCCGTTCTCCGTTTCGCTCCAGCGGAAGCACTGACCGCAGTCGAGAGTCAGAGCCGTGTCAAACGGAGATGCACCGCTTAAAACAAGTTTTTCTTTTTTATTTTCCATATTATATTATTCCTTCCTGTCAAGTCTTTTCTTTAAAAAATATTTAACAAAGTTTCGGCTCATTTTTGGCACTTTTTTATACATTCGGGTCGATTTTTTCCGCTGTAAAAAATTGTTAAAACTTTAACTGAAAATATGCACAAACGGGTTTTTGACACCAAAATCAAGCAAAATCAAGGGTTTTTTAGAAAGTTATACACATTTTACACAGAGTTTTGCACACGATAAGCCGCACTTGTGCAACAAATCCTGTTAAAATACACAAAAATTTTTCCGTCGAAAAAAGTGCCCGAAAGTCGATGTAAAAACTCGCTTTTTTCTGCATAAAAACGGCTTTCAGAACCAAAAATAAAACAGAAAAAATCAACGGAAAAGGTGATAAAATGATACAGGGAGTAAATCATCAGATAGTCGAGGTCATGAGGCCCGACTGCGAATATTTTGAAAGAGTTATATTTTTTGTAAAGCCCGAGTTCTCGTCCGTAAGCCAGGGAACTCTCAGAGAAAGAGCAGGCGCAATCGCGGGCAAAGCAGGCTCGCCGCCACCCTCAAAAATCAGAGCAGATAAGCTCGCGCTTTTTGTAAAGCTTGCCGCCGCCGCGCTGACAGGAGCGGCTGTTGCCGTGATTATTTCTCATTTTGTTCTCTGAAATCACAGAAATCCGCCATTGAGCATTCATTGCATTTCGGTCGGCGCGCAACGCAGACTGCTCTGCCGTGGAGCACGCAGCGATGACAGAAATCGTTGCTCTCCTCGGGGGGCAGTATTTTTTTAAGCTCCTTTTCAACCTTTTCGGGATTTTTTGAATCAACAAGCCCGAGCAGGTTGGTTATTCTTATCAGATGCGTATCCGCCACAACCGCGGGCTTTTTGTAAATATCGCCGCATATCAGGTTCGCTGTTTTTCTGCCTACACCCGGTAAAGAGGTAAGGTCTTCTATATTGTCGGGAACTTTGCCGTCAAAGCGGCTGAGAATCTCCTGCGCCATGCCGATAATGTCCCTCGCCTTTGTGTGGTAAAAGCCGCAGGAACGGATAAGTTCCTCAACTTCTTCAACCTCCGCGTTCGCGTAGTCCTCAAGCGTTCTGTATTTTGCAAAAAGCGCGGGCGTAACAAGATTCACCCTCGCATCGGTGCATTGAGCTGAAAGCCTTGTTGCAATAAGAAGCTCAAAGTCTGTTTCGGCGCTCAGTGAGCATATCGCCTCGGGATAATCCTTTTTTAAAGCCTCCACCGCAAGGACGGCTTTTTCTTTTTTTGTCATCATAATCCTCTTTTCACGTCCGTTAAATGGCATAATTGTATTCCACCGCTTATTTTAACACAAATTCACAATAAATTTAAGTCTTTTTCATTGAAAAAAACACATCTGTATGTTATATTTTAAGTATGAAATTTTTAAAGAGGTGTTTTTATGGAAAAAGATAAAAAAGGCATAAACGCTAAACTGATAGTAATTATCGCCGCTGCTGTTGCTGTAATCGTTGCGGCATTCTTCGGAATCAAGGCTCTGATTCCCGAAAAAACTCCCGTAAATGACAAGGCTGAGTCGGCAAAGCCCGAGGTAATCACCCTCCCCGGCGAGGACAAGGCTGATGTTACCGGAATAACAGGTACAAAGGCAGACAAAAAAGGTATCACCGACAAGGAAGGTCATAAAATTTATGACACAGGCTTCAAAAATGAGAACGGCGACAAAATCTACACCACAGGCAAAAAGGACGCCAACGGCAACATTCTTTACACTCTCAACAGAACTAATGACGTCGGCAATCTGATTTACTACACAGGTAAAGAAAAGGACGGCAAGCTCGAGATTACAAGAACACAGGCTATCCCCGACTACACCACCGACAAAAACTCAAAGCTCACAAGAAACAACCGCTACACAACCACCAAAACGGTTAAATATGAGGCTGACGAAAACGAAGTAACCGCAAAAGCTCTTTCGAGCAACTGGATTGCTTTCTCAAAAGGCTCAGATGAAGACCTTTTCAACAAAATCATTCGTGTCGATGACGGCTTTGTTGCCTGCGGCAACTCTGACTCAACAGACGGCGATTTCAAAAGCGCAAGCGAATCATGGAGCGACTACTTCGGTGTTGTTTCAAAAATCAGCGATGACGGCAAAATTGAGTGGACTTACACCACGGGCGGCAACGGTCTTGTTATGTTCAACGATGTTGCTCAACTCAAGGACGGCTCAATCGTTGCGGTCGGCTCAACCAGCGCAACTAACACAGACGCTCCCAAAACAGGCATGGGCGCAGCGTCGCTTATCGTTAAGCTCGACAAGAACGGCAAAGAGGTTTGGTCATACGCTTTCCCCTGCAATAAGGAAGAAAACGGCGACATTGCATACAGCGTTGCGGCAACTCCCGACGGCGGCTTTGTTGTCGGCGGCGAAGCAAACTCAACAACAGGTCTTTTCAAGGATTCCGAGGGCAAATACAAGGCTTACATTTTCAAATTTGACAAATCAGGCAATATTGACTGGAAAAAGACTCTTTACGGCTCAAAGGACAATCAGATTAAAGCTCTCGCAGTCAACGACAAAGGCGAAATCTTCGCGACCTGCGTAACATATTCATTTGACGGCAACTTCAAGGCTCTTGATGAATATAAAATCAACGGCAGCAACCCCAACACAGTTGTTATGAAACTCAGCAAAAAGGGCGACCTTATCTGGTCATACAATATCGCAGGCTGGGGCAGAAGCGAGTTTGACTCCATCGCGGCAACTCCCGACGGCGGCTGTGTAACAGGCGGCACAATGACGATTATCAAGCGCGCAAACGGCAGCTTCTCAAAGTGCTACGGCATGAGCGACGGATATATCGTAAGATTCACTCCCGACGGCGAGGTTTACTGGGCACACAATATCGGCGGCACGGACGCTGACACCGTTGAAGACGTTATCGTAACCGACAAGGGCATAGTTGTAACAGGTACAACCAAATCCTCCAACTGCGACTTTGCGGGACTCATCACCACAGGCAAGATGGACGGATATATTATGGTTCTTGACAACTCGGGCAAGATGATTTTTGCAAATCTCTTCGGCGGCGCGGAGGACGACAAGCTCCTTTCAGTTGCTCCGTCAGAGAACGGCATCGCACTCTGCGGCTTCACCACATCGTCAGACGGCGTTTTCAAAGGCTCGGAAGCAAATAAAAAAGCTCAGGCATTTGTTAAGTCATTCAATTTTGACGACGGTGAGAAAGATAAATAAAATTAAATAAACAATTAACCCGACTGAGAGAGAAATCTTTCAGTCGGGTTTTTATTTATGTGAATCATCCCTATCAATGAGGAGGGAAGAGTGTGCGATGCTGAGAGAAAAATCAAAACGACATTTCCGCATCGTCTGCCTAACTACAAATTTTCAACCGTGTTACCCCGAATATAAAAACGGGACGCCCGGGAGGTCGCCCCCTACAAGCGTAATTCTTGCACATTTTGTAGGGGTTTGCGCCCCCGGCGACCCGTCAAATTATCGTTAGTTTTGAAACGGGCGATTGATAATCGCCCCTACCGCAGTAAACAGTAAATTGTGTGCATACCGTAAGAAAAAATATCGCAAAGTTACTGCATAGAGCACAAAATAATAATATTATTTCTATGATTCCCCGAATATAAAAAAGCGGGAGCGCAAACACGCTCCCGTACAATAAAACAACTTAGTTTTTAAGGCTGTGCATCGGTGCGGGGATTCTGCCGCCGCGGGCGATGAAATCCTCACTGCCGTATTTATTCACGGGCATTACGGGCGCGGCACCTAAAAGTCCGCCGTATTCAACCTCGTCGCCCACCGATTTGCCTGCGGCTGGGATAACTCTGACCGCCGTGGTTTTGGTGTTCACAACGCCGATTGCCGCTTCGTCCGCAATAATTGCCGAAATTGTCGCCGCCGACGTATCGCCGGGAACGGCTATCATGTCAAGCCCGACGGAGCAGACGCAGGTCATGGCCTCCAGCTTCTCAATCGAAAGCGAGCCGACCTTGACTGCCTCAATCATTCCCTCGTCCTCAGAAACGGGAATAAACGCGCCGCTCAAACCACCGACATGGGAGGATGCCATGACGCCGCCTTTTTTAACCGCGTCGTTGAGCATGGCAAGTGCTGCCGTTGTTCCGTGAGTTCCGCAATGTTCAAGACCGATTTCCTCAAGGATTCTCGCAACACTGTCTCCCTTTGCGGGCGTGGGGGCAAGGGAAAGGTCAACAATACCGAACTGAACGCCAAGACGCTTTGATGCTTCCTGAGCCACAATCTGTCCCATTCTTGTGATTCTGAACGCTGTCTTCTTTATTGTTTCGGCAACAACATCGAACGGCTCACCCTTGACCTTTTTAAGCGCGTGGTGAACAACGCCCGGGCCCGAAACGCCTACATTTATAACGCACTCCGCTTCGCCGACGCCGTGGAACGCGCCTGCCATGAATGGATTATCCTCAACCGCGTTGGCAAAAACAACAAGCTTCGCGCAGCCCAGACCGTCGCTGTCCTCAGTGAGAGCGGCGGTTTCCTTTATGATTCTGCCCATCTGAGCAACAGCGTCCATGTTTATGCCTGCCTTTGTGGAGGCAACATTGACGCTCGCGCACACTCTTTCCGTCTGCCTGAGAGCCTCGGGAATGGAAGCGATGAGATTTCTGTCGCCCTTTGTGAAGCCTTTATGCACGAGTGCGGAAAATCCGCCGATAAAATTGACTCCGCATTCCTTCGCCGCCTTGTCAAGAGCTATTGCTATGGGAACATAGTCGTCCGACTCGCAGCTCTCAGCCACAAGAGAAATCGGTGTTACTGAAATTCTTTTGTTGACAATCGGGATTCCCAGCTCAAGTTCAATTTCATTGGCAACGGGAACGAGATTTTTGGCGTAAGATGTAATCTTTTTGTATATTTTTTCGCAGCACTTATCAATGTCGGGGTCGCAGCAGTCTCTCAAAGAAATGCCCATTGTTACGGTTCTTATGTCGAGGTGCTGATTGTCTATCATTGCATTTGTCTGCATTATGTCTGAAATGTTTATCACGAAAAAAACTCCTTAGTGCTTTGCTTTAAATTTTGTGCATGGCGTTGAAAATATCCTCAAGCTGAATTTTAATTACAAGTCCCATTTCATCGCCCTTTGCGCTGAGTTTTTCGCTGATTTCGCCGAATGAAACATTACTTTTTGAAACATCTGTGAGCATGACCATTGAGAAAAAGTCGTCCTGCATAACTGTCTGATTGATGTCGTTTATGTTTACATTGAGCTTCGCCAGCAGAGAGCATACCTCCGCTATGATTCCGACTCTGTCCTTGCCCATTACTGTTACAATTGCTTTCATAAATTACTCCTTAACTGTTAAAACGGTTTTGCCTGTTTCGTCAATGCAGATGTGCTCCGTATTGGCGTCTGAAATATAGCTTACGCGCCATATGCCCTCAGAACGGTCATACGACAGCTTCACGGAGGTGTATGTGAAATCTCCGCTGAATTCCTTTGCGGCAATATTTTTCGCCGCTGTTTTGTCGGTGCAGCCCTTGCCATCGGTAACCTTGAAGCCGTCGGTTACGGCTTTGTCGGCGTTTACCTTTGCAAAGTCGCTGTAGTCGAATGTTGAGACGGTGTTGTACTCAACAACGCCCTGCGCGTTTGTTGTTGTCTGCGCACCTAAATCGCCCTTGTCCTTACAGGCGGCAAAAGAAAAAATCATCACAACGGCCATTAAAGCCAAAGCAAACTTTTTCATCATTCAAAGCTCCTGTACTCTTTATATTCGCCGCTGAGAATGTTCTGCCACCAGCCCTTGTTTTCAAGGTACCAGTTGATTGTTTTGATAATCCCCTCTTCAAACGGCGTTTCGGGGTACCAGCCGAGCTCCGCCTTGATTTTGGCGGGGTCAATTGCGTAGCGCATATCATGGCCCGGTCTGTCCTTGACATAAGTTATGAGGTCGTCTGTTTTGCCGACAGCCTTGATTATTGTCTTTACTACCTCGATATTCGCCTTTTCGTTATGACCGCCGATGTTATAAACCTCGCCGATTTTCCCGTTTTCAAGTATCATGTCAATCGCCTTGCAGTGGTCATCAACATAAAGCCAGTCGCGCACATTGAGTCCCTCGCCATAGACGGGGAGCTTTTCGTCCGCAAGAGCCTTGGCTATCATGAGCGGAATCAGCTTCTCGGGGAACTGGAAAGGTCCGTAATTGTTTGAGCAGCGCGAGATTGTAACGGGTGTGCCGAATGTCCTGTGATACGCCATGACAAGCAGGTCAGCCGAAGCCTTGCTCGCCGAGTAGGGCGACGATGTGTGAATCGGTGTGTCCTCAGTAAAGAAAAGGTCAGGTCTGTCGAGCGGAAGGTCGCCATAGACCTCATCAGTGGAAACCTGATGATAACGAGCCGTGCCGAATTTATTGCAGGCGTCAAGAAGCACCTGTGTGCCGAGAATGTTTGTTTTGAGGAAAACCTCGGGCGTTTCTATTGAGCGGTCAACATGGCTTTCAGCCGCGAAGTTGACAACAGCGTCAAATTTTTCCTCCTCAAACAGCTCAAAAACAGCCTTGCGGTCTGTAATATCGCCGAGCACGAAGCGGAAATTCTCACCTCTCGCATCTTTGAGCGTGTGAAGATTGCCCGCGTAAGTCAGCGCGTCAAGGCAGACGAGCCTGTAGTCGGGGTGCTTTTTCTGCATATAATAAATAAAATTACTGCCGATAAATCCTGCTCCGCCTGTAACGAGAATGTTTTTGGTCATATTTAAAATCTCCTTTCTCACGGATAGATAAATTATACCATTATTTTAATCAAAATAAAAGTGCATACACAAAAAATATGTTCAAAAAACGAAGCCCTGCTCCGCAAAAACAGAACAAGGCTTATAAAAAGCTCATTTTTCAGATATTATTTTTCAAGAACCTTTACAATTTCGCCGACATAGGTTGTGTGATAATCGCCGTTTCTGTAATTGTTTTCGATTGACTTGTCGATAAAGCCCTGCGGATTCATGTCCTGGCAGGCGATTTTTCTGCACACAAGGACTAATTTTGCCTGCTCAAACGCTGTTGTGCCGCATTGAAAAAGCGGAGTGAGTCCTGTCGCCTGCGCCTTGTCAATATCTCTGCCCGACTTTGTGCCGCAAAGCTGCAAAGCCTTTCTGTATTCCTCGTCAAAAAAGCAGAGCGTAAAATAATCGCTGCCGTCGATGAATTCCTTGGTGTATCTCTGAGGGCGGACGAAAGCTATCGCGACATCTTTGTTCCACAGCTCGCCTATCGCGCCCCAGCTGACGGTCATGGTGTTCCAGCCGTTTTCGTCGCCCGCGGTGAGAAGTCCCCAGCCGTCGTTAATGAGGCTTACGGGATTTTCCTTAATATCTCTTACATTTATTTCTTTCATGAGTTTCTCTCCTTAAACCGTTTTATAAATTATACAATAAAGCCCGCCTTAAAATGACGGGCTTTTCGGAAAAACTATCTTATTTGTGAAACGAAATCCATTTTCAGTCCGCAGCCGAAAATTATATCGTAATCGTCCTGAGAAATAACATCGTCAAAATCCACATCGCAGGCGAAGTCAACCGCAGGTGAAATGCTTTCTCCGCTTTCAATCAGATAGCCGCAGAAAGCGCAGTCCATACCGTCGCATATCGCGTCGCCGTCCGCATCGCCGAAAACTACGATTTCATAGTCCTTGTAAATCTCGCCCGACATATAATAAACTCTGAGAATACTGCCTGTGCCGTTTCCGTTTTCGGTGGGAATAAACTCGCAGTCGCCGTTGCTTACGCTTACATAGTCGTCGATTGAGCCGTAGCCCTCATCAAGGCCGTAAATAAAGCCTTTTTCGTTGTCGATTACAGTTGAGGTTCCCGCAAATCTTTCAACAACGGGAGCTTCGAGATCGTAATAGTTGAGAAGCTTAACCGCGTCAACCTTTTTGTATCTGTATCCCGCGTTTGTTACTGCGGGATTTTCGGGTACGGTATCAGTGCAGGAATTAAGCAGAGCATTTCTGAATTCATCGGGTGTATGGTCGGGATAAAGTGAGAAATACAGCGCCGCAAGACCTGCAACAATGGGAGTTGCCTGTGATGTACCCGAAATACATGACGCTGTATTAAGCGTGGCATTCTCATCCATGGGAAGACCGAGAATCTGATAACCGGGAGCGGCAACATTATAATAATTGCCCGTCGGGTCATAGTTTGAGAAATTGCAGAGTTTTTCGTCCTTTCCGTAAGCCATAACGCCGATAACAGTGTTGTAAGCCGCAGGATAGTTTTTAACTTCAGTAGTGCTTTTTGCGGTGTTGCCCGCGCTGGAGAAAACGGTGATGCCCGCGTTATAAGCGGCTTCGCACGCCGTCTTTACAGACGGAATATTTGATGTTGTGCTCAGAGACATTGTGATAATATCCGCGCCGTTTTCAATGGCGTAATTTATGCCCGTAACAACAGATGCCGGAAGAATCTGCTTCTGAGACTGGCAGACATTTATTGCCATAATCTTTGCTTCGGGCGCAACGCCGATAAGGAAACGGCTTTTGTTTGCAGAAGCCGCGATTATGCCCGCAACATTTCCGCCGTGGTTGGTTACGGGAGTTGCATCGTATGTAAGAGTTTCGGCGTTAAATCCGCGGTGTCCCTGAGCGTCCTCCCAGATGTTATCCGCAATTTCGGGGTTGTTGACATATACACCCGAGTCGATAACGGCGACAACAACGCCTGCGCCCATGGTCTCGTGCTCCTGCCACGCCTGAGGAACATGAACGGAATCCTCAAGCCACCATTTTGTATATTGCTCATAAACAGAAGCGGGGTTGGTGATTTCAGCGGGCATTGTGAAAGAATCCTCAGTCATGTAATAGTTGAGGCTCGCATCCTTAACGGAGCCGAGAGCACTGACAGCCGAAAGACATTCTTTCTCGTCAATGTCTGTGCTTCCGATAAAGAACATTGATTTTGTGAATGTGCCGTCCGCGTTTTCTTTGATTTCCGTGTCATAAATCGCGCCGACGGGAAGCTCTTTCAGAAATGTTATTCCGCACTGAGCAAGCTCGGCAGGTACGTTTTCCCCTCCGCAGAAGCCGTCTTTGCTGCTGACGGTCTGAGTATAAAGGAAAATAACCTGACCTTCTGCGAATTCTCCCTCAAACTCCTCTGCCTGCGGCTCGGAAAATTCAATATCAACCGCCGAGGAATAAAACGGAACGACCGTGCAAATCATAAGAATGCACATGAGTAATGAAATGATTTTTTTGAAATTCATAAACAACACTCCTCAAAAATAATAAAAATGGTGATACGATGAAAAAAATATTTACAGCGGCACTTGCCTTAATTATGATAATGCTTTCAGGCGGCTGTTCTCAGACTCCCGCACAGATTGTAAAAAAAGAAAATCTGAACAACAACCGTCCCAATGCCGCGCAGAACCGAAAATATGATACCTACACAGGTCTTGCTCCGCTTTCGCCGATGAAAGCCGATATTGAAAAGCTCAGCGAAGAAAAAGGATTGCCGAACGAAAAAATCGAGCATTCGTTCGGAGTTTCAGCGGACGGGAAGCCGCATGAAATCTCTGTCAAGTCTCAGAAATTTTTTGATGACAGCGGCTTCAATGCCGTAACCTACGACACCCGCGGAGAAAAAAATCTCTATCTCACCTTTGACTGCGGATACGAAAACGGCTACACGGGGAAAATACTCGATGTTCTTAAAGAAAAGAAAGTGCCTGCCGCGTTTTTCTGCACATACACAGACATACGCGACAACCCCGAGCTTATCGCAAGAATAATTAACGACGGGCATATTGTGGGCAATCATTCAACAACTCATCCGTCCTTTGCGGAAATTGACCGAAAGAAAATGGCAGAGGAAATTGCCGAATGTGATAACTTCCTCAGAGAGAATTTCGGCTACACCTCTCCGTTTTTCAGATTCCCGAAAGGTGAATATTCCGAAAACGCCCTCGACCTTGTGAATGAAATGGGATATAAATGCGTTTTCTGGTCGCTTGCCTATAACGACTGGGACACGGAAAATCAGAAGGGCGGCGACTACGCCTTTGAAACAGTAACCGCAAGGCTTCACCCGGGCGCGGTGATACTTCTTCATTCCGTCTCTGCCGACAACGCCGAAGCGATGAGCAGGATAATTGATTACGCCCGAAAAGAGGGATACACATTCAAATCTCTCAATGATTTATGATACCACATCTGCCCGAAAAATTCAACTGATTATCTGTTCCAGAACTTGCGGTCAAGCGAGCGGTACTGAATAGCCTCCGCGATATGCGGAACTTCAATTGTTTCACTTCCGTCAAGGTCGGCAATTGTGCGCGAAACGCGAAGCACCTTGTCATAAGCTCTTGCGGAAAGCCCGAGCCTTTCAAACGCGGTTTCGAGCATTTTCATCGCCGCGTCAGTAGGGCGGCAGAATTCCTTAGTCAGCCCTGCCGTCATGTGGGCGTTGCTTGTGATGCCCGTACCCTCAAGCCTTTTCTGCTGGATTTTTCTTGCCGCGTCAACTCTTTTTCTGATTTCAGCGGAGCTTTCGCCCTTTTCTTTATCGGAAAGCTTGTCAAAATCGACGGGCGGCACTTCTATGTGAATATCTATTCTGTCAAGCAGAGGCCCCGATACCCTCGAAAGATACCTTTGAGCCGAACCCGCTGAGCAGGTGCATTTTCTTGTCGGATGGCCGTAAAATCCGCACGGGCAGGGATTCATGGCGCAGACAAGCATAACTGAGCAGGGATAGGAAACAGTTCCCGCAACTCGCGAAATGACAATCTTTTCATCTTCGAGCGGCTGACGCAGAACCTCAAGCGCGGTTCTGTTGAACTCGGGCAGCTCGTCAAGGAAAAGAACGCCGTTATGCGCAAGTGAAATTTCACCGGGCTTTATCGTTCTTCCGTTGCCGCCGCCCGAAAGACCTGCCGTTGAAACGGAATGATGCGGCGAGCGGAACGGTCTTTCTGTAATAAGCGAAACATCATCGGGCAGACTGCCCGCGATTGAATAAATTTTAGTGGTTTCAAGGCTTTCTTCAAATGTCATTGACGGCAGAATTGAGGGAAGCCTTTTGGCGAGCATGCTTTTACCCGAACCCGGTGAGCCTATCATGATGACATTATGACCGCCCGCGGCAGCTACCTCAAGAGCGCGTCGAGCCTCAAACTGCCCCTTGACATCGGCAAAATCAGAAACAAGTCTCAGCGTCTGCCCGGTGTTTTCCGTCGGCAGGCACGGGGTAATCGGCTCAACTCCGTGAATGTGGTTGACCACCTGATATATATGGCGGACGGGGAGAATATCAATCCCTTTCACAACCGAGCCTTCAAGCGCGTTGTCCTCAGGCACAAAAACAGCCTTGATGCCGTTTTCTCTCGCCTTTATCACCATCGGCAGAACGCCGTTGACTTTTCTTATATCACCGTTTAACGCAAGCTCGCCGAGAAAAGCGTAATCGTCCGTATCGGCTCTGAGCTGACCTGTGGCTTTTAAAAGCGCGGCAAAAATCGCAAGGTCATAAAGAGGCCCTTCCTTTCTTGTGTCCGCAGGGGCAAGATTCGCGGTTATCCTGCTGACGGGAAAATCAAAGCCGTTATTTTTCATGGCAGAGCGCACTCTGTCCTTTGACTCCTTGACGGCGGCGTCGGGAAGTCCGACAATATCAAACGCAGGCATACCCTGCGACAGGTCAACCTCAACAGAAACGGAATAAACGTCCATTCCGAAAAGTCCCATGCTGTTTACCCTTGCAAACATTATTTCACCGCCTTAAACTGCTATACATAAATAATTAAAGCAAATTTATCTTGTTTTTTCAAGTATTTATCTTTAATTCTTTTGAAATTTATGGTATAATGTTATGAAATATATGTTTGCACGGAGGAAACGCGTTAAAAATGAAATCATTTGAATTGAGAAAGAAAAACTGGGCTCTGTTCAAAAAGTTCCTGCCTTACTACAAAAACTACAAGGGCTTGCTCGCGCTCGATTTATTCTGCGCCTGCTTCACCGTTCTGTGTGAGCTTGCACTGCCCGTTATTGCAAGAAACATTACCGACACAGGCATCAACGACCCTTCAAAGCTGACTTTTCTTTATATCGGCAAAATCGCGATTTTTTATATCATTCTCAGGCTTCTCGACAGCGCCGCCAACTACTACATGGAGGCAGGCGGTCATATCATGGGAACGAAAATGGAAACGGATATGCGCCGCGACCTTTTCTCTCATCTCCAGACGCTTTCGTTTACATATTACGACAACACAAAGGTCGGTCAGCTCATGTCAAGAATCACATCTGACCTTTTCGATATTGCCGAGTTTTCACACCACTGCCCCGAGCAGTATCTCATAGCCTCGCTCAAATTCATCGGCAGCTTCATTTACCTTGCGGGCATTAACATAAGCCTCACCCTTATAATGTTCATTCCCGTTCCGCTTCTCATAGTTGTTTCGGGCAAATTCAAAAAGAGAATGAGAAACGCTTTCAAAAGCCGCCGCAACGAGCTCGGCGAAATCAACGCTCAGGTTGAGGATACTCTGCTCGGCATAAGAGTTGTAAAATCATTTGCGAACGAAGATATTGAGCGTCAGAAATTCCACAAAAACAACAAAACTTTTTACGATGTTAAAAAAGAGTCCTATTTCAGCATGGCGGGCTTCCACACAACAGTCAGACTGTTTGACGGACTTATGTATATCCTCGTTATCTGTGCGGGCGCGATTTTTATCATGAAAAATAAAATCCACCCTGCCGACCTTACTGCGTATCTGCTTATGGTTTCCACGCTTCTGAGCAGTATCCGCCAGATAGTTCAGTTCAGCGAGCAGCTTCAGAACGGCATAACAGGCATTGAGCGTTTTGTTGAGGTCATGGAGGTTCGCCCCGAAATTGAGGACGAAACAGGACTTAAAGAAGCGGTAAGTGTTGAAGGTCATGTTGAGTTTAAAGATGTCAGCTTCGCCTACTCCGAGGAGGGCAGGGAAATCCTCCACAACATAAACATTGACATTCCGAAAGGGCAGAATGTCGCAATCGTCGGTCCGTCGGGCGGCGGCAAAACCACAATATGCAATCTTATTCCCCGTTTCTATCAGATAACCGACGGCGAAATCACCATAGACGGTATTGATGTAAGAGAATTTACCCTCGCATCGCTGAGAGAAAACATCGGCGTTGTTCAGCAGGACGTTTATCTTTTCTCGGGCACTATCAGAGAAAATATCGCCTACGGCAGGCAGGACGCCTCCGATGAGGACATAATCGCCGCGGCGAAAAAAGCAGGCGCGCACGATTTCATCACCGAGCTTGAAAACGGCTATGACACTTATGTAGGCGAAAGAGGAATAAAGCTCTCGGGCGGTCAGAAGCAGAGAATTTCAATCGCCCGCGTATTTCTTAAAAATCCCCCTGTGCTTATTCTTGACGAGGCAACCTCAGCCCTTGACAACGAAAGTGAAAAGCTCATTCAGCAGTCGCTTGAGGAGCTTTCAAAGGGCAGAACTACTCTGACGATAGCGCACAGACTAACCACCATCAGAAATGCCGACAAAATCATTGTGCTCACAAAGAACGGCATTGAGGAGCAGGGCAATCATACTGAGCTTATGCAAAAGGGCGGAATGTACGCCAATATGTATGAGATGTACTGCGTATAAACAAAATATTATTACAGAGGAGAAATCATCATGCTTAAAAACATCCCTTCAATTCTTTCACCCGAGCTTCTGAAAATTCTCATGGAAATGGGACACGGCGACACAATCGTTATCGGCGACGGCAACTTCCCCGCGGCAACAAACGCTCAGCGACTTGTCCGCCTTGACGGCCACGGCGTTCCCGAAATCCTTGACGCCATTCTCAAACTCATGCCCCTTGACACTTATGTTGAAAGACCTGTTTCTCTTATGGACAACGGCGACGACGAAAACCGTCCTCCCATCTGGGAAGAGTACGCCGACATCGTAAACCGCAACGAGGGCGAAAAGGAATTCCGCCTTGTTGAGCGTTTCCAGTTCTACACCGAGGCCAAAAAGGCTTACGCTATCATCGCAACAGGCGAAACAGCAATTTACGCAAACATAATCCTCCAGAAGGGCGTAGTAATCGAATAAGGTGATATTATGAAAAAGGTTCTTGCTTTTGATTTCGGCGCGTCAAGCGGCAGAGCCATTATCGGCTCGCTTGAAGACGGCAAAATCACTCTCAAAGAGGTTCACCGCTTCACCAACGACCCCGTTAAGCTCGGCGACACCCTTTACTGGGATGTGCTCAGACTTTTCCACGAGATAAAGCAGGGCATTGTCAAGGCAAAAATCGCGGGCGGCTTTGACTCAATCGGCATTGACACCTGGGGCGTTGATTTCGGTCTTATCGACAAGGACGGCAGACTTCTTGAAAATCCCGTTCACTACCGCGATTTAAGAACTGCGGGACTTGTTGACGAGTCTTTCAAGACTATCCCCAAAGAGAAGCTTTACGGCATCACGGGTATTCAGTTCATGGAGCTTAACACTCTTTTTCAGCTCATTTCTCTGCGCCGTCAGCGACCCGAGCTGCTTGACAGAGCGGACAAAATACTCTTTATGCCCGACCTTTTTGCCTATTTCCTTACGGGCAAAATGTGCTCTGAGTATTCAATCGCTTCAACTTCTCAGCTTATTGACATAAACGAGCGCACATGGTCAAAGGAAATTCTTGACTCTTTCGGCATCAGTGAAAGCATTTTTGCTCCCCTTGTTCAGCCGGGCACGGTTTTAGGCTCACTTTCACCCGAAATCTGCGAGGAGTGCGGCGTCGAAAGCGTACCTGTTATTTCAGTATGCGGCCACGATACCCAGTCGGCTATCACTGCCGTTCCGTGTGAGGAGGGCAACTTCGCGTTCCTGAGCAGCGGCACATGGTCGCTTTTCGGCACGGAGCTTGAAAAGCCGATTGTCAACGAAACTTCACTTAACATAAACATCACAAACGAGGGCGGCATAGACGGCAAAACAGGCTTTCTCAAAAACATCATCGGTCTGTGGCTTATTCAGGAGAGCCGCCGTCAGTGGCAGCGCGAGGGTAATGATTATTCCTACGCCGACCTTGAAAAGCTCGCGCTCGAACAGGAGCCGTTCAAGTGCTTCATCGACCCCGACGCTCCCGAATTTGTTCCGCAGGGCAATATTCCGAAACGAGTTAAGGAGTTCTGCAAAAAGACAGGTCAGTATGTTCCCGAATCCGTAGGCGAAATCATGCGCTGCATTTACGAAAGCCTTGCAATGAAATACCGCCTTACCTTTGAGAAGCTGTGCGAATGCACGGGTATGGATTATCCCGTTATTCACGTTATCGGCGGCGGCACAAAGGACGGACTTCTGTGCAAGATGACAGCTAATTCCTGCGACAGAACGGTTAAGGCAGGTCCGATTGAAGCGACAGTCATGGGTAATGTCGCCGTTCAGTTCATGTCGGACGGCACAATAGGCTCACTTGCCGAAGCAAGAAAAACCGTCGCGGCAAGCGAAGCACTTAAAACATACGAGCCGCAGGACACAGACGCGTGGAAAGCGGCGTATGAAAACTTCAAAAAGATAGCAGAATAAAAAACAAGGCTGAACGGATTTAATCAGTTCAGCCTTAATTTTTTTAAGTAAGTTAATAAAGATGTCTCATCCATCGGAAGCCTTTTTTATTCTGAAGGAACAAAATCAGATTTGAAACAGCAAATGCAAAAATCAGATCAAATAAAAATCTAAACCAGTTACAGGTAACAAATATCTCTATTCCTGTTATTTCGCCAATAAAAGCAAACGCTTCTTTCATAAGTAAAAAATGTGTAAAATAAATCAAAATACTTATTTTCCTCAAGTACGGATAAATCGGTTTATATGAAAGGTTAATGTTAAGACAAATCTGCAAAATAAAATACGGAATAATCAATCTGAAAACCGAAGTAAACAGACTTATCAGTGAATCATTTTTGAGAATATAGTAATTATATGCCGTAAATCCGATATAGACTGCAAAGAAAGCTGAAAATAAAATTACAGATGTCTTTCTATTCAGCGTCTTTGAGTTTGCCGCTAACGCTCCAAGCGCAGTGCAGATGAAACTGGTTTTTATAAAATTTGATATTATTTCAGGAAAATGTTCTATTGCAAGATTTATATGAGGAATTTTTTCGGGTAAAAGCTCGCCCGCCTGATAAACAGTAAAAAGGAGTATTCCTATTGCAAGAATTGTTTTATCTGATAATTTTTTACTCATGAAATATAATATCAAAACGGTGAAAATGAGCGAATTCAGATACCACAAATGCATAAATGAGGTGTCAAGGAAAAAAGATTTTATATAAAACAGCGCTTCACCCATAAGTGCTTTCAGCGTTATCGTATCATAATGTCCTGTATATGATCTGACAAAAGAACACGGAAGATAAATAATTGACCATAAAAGGTAAAGCTTAAAAATCCTTAAAAGGTATTTTTTAACAATTTCTCCTGAATTTTGAGGATTATTTTTTATTTTTGAAAAAAGGAGATATGCGGAAACAACAAAGAAAAACGGAACAGCCAACCCACCTATGGTTGTTCTTCTTAAATAATAAATAAAAGTTCCTTCACGAAACGGAGGTCTATGAATAGAAACAATAATTATTGCCATTATTATTTTAACAATATCAATAGAGTAATACTGCTTTTTTGAAACTTCCATATTAACTCCCCCATTCTTATATTTGTATAGAAATTATATTCTATATAAAACCTGCTGTCAACAATTTTATTATTTCAGTGCTTGAATTTTATTTTAATTGTGGTAAAATATTTTTGTAAAGAAAGGATGTGCATTATGAGCGAAAGAAGCGAAAAAGCCGAAGCTCTTTTTAAATCGGGCTACAACTGCTCTCAGTCGGTATTTGCGGCTTACGCCGATATCTTCGGCATCGACACCGAAACCGCGCTTAAAATTTCCTGCGGTCTCGGCGGCGGCTGCGGCAGGCAGAGAGAGCTGTGCGGCGCTGTTTCGGGTGCTGTGCTGGCTATCGGCATGAAGTACGGCACAACCGATGGCGCGGACATCGACGGCAAAAAGCTCTGCTACGAAAAAGTGCGTGAATTTTCTGATTTATTCAGAGAAACAAATCCGTCAATCGTGTGCAGGGAGCTTCTCGGCCTTTCTCAGAAAGAGGAAAGCGCAACGCCCGAAAAACGCACAGACGCCTACTATAAAAAACGCCCCTGCGCTCAGATAGTCAAAGACAGCGCGGAGGCACTCGAAAAAATCATTTTATAAAAGGAGATGTTCCCTATGGGATGCAGCGGTAATTGTTCAGACTGCTCCTCAAACTGCAAAAGCGGTGAACAGGATATGCACATTGCGTGCAACGAATACAGTAAGGTTAAAAAGGTTATAGGTGTTGTCAGCGGCAAGGGCGGCGTAGGCAAATCGCTCGTTACGTCAATGCTCGCAACGGCAATGCAGGTCAAGGGCAACGCCTGTGCGGTTATGGACGCCGACATTACAGGCCCCTCAATTCCCAAGACGTTCGGTGTTAAAGGTCCCGCCATGCAGAATGAGCTCGGACTTCTGCCTGCCAAGACAAAGACAGGCATTGAGGTTATGTCTATCAATCTCCTGCTTGAAAGCGAGGAGTCTCCCGTTATATGGAGAGGCCCTGTTATTTCGGGCATGATTCAGCAGTTCTGGACTGAGGTTTTCTGGGGCGATGTTGACTATATGTTTGTTGATATGCCTCCCGGAACGGGTGATGTTGCGCTCACCGTTTTCCAGTCAATCCCCGTTGACGGAATCGTTATTGTTACAACTCCGCAGGATTTAGTAACAATGATAGTCAAAAAAGCCTACAACATGGCTGAGATGATGAATGTTCCGATTCTCGGAATCATCGAGAACATGAGCTATCTTGAATGCCCCGACTGCGGCAAAAAGATTTCTGTTTTCGGCGAAAGCAAAATCGACGAAGTTGCCGCTTCAATGAATATCCCCGTGCTCGCGAAGCTCCCCATTAAGAGCAAAAACGCCGAGCTTGTGGATAAGGGTGCTGTTGAGCTTGCCGAAATGGAAGAGCTCAACGCCGCGGCGGACAAGATTGCCGAAATGCTTAAATAAAATTTCAAGGGGTTGCCGCCTTTAGCGCAGACCGAAAAGTAAAATAAAGAATGAATAAACGCAATTCTGAGATAGCGGAAAACAAATCCGAAATTTCAGAATTGCTGTTTTTTAATATAAATTCAGTTGATATTA
>JAZUFU010000095.1:0-6739 GCA_045640865.1 Acutalibacteraceae bacterium
TCAGTGCTGAAAATACTTGGCGGGCGGCCGCCCGGGAAGATAAGTCGGCGCCGACATATATTTTCCTCCTTAGCTCAGTCGGTAGAGCATGCGGCTGTTAACCGCAGGGTCGTTGGTTCGAGTCCAACAGGGGGAGCCAAACAGAAACCACCCATCAGGGTGGTTTTTTGTTTGGCTTTTTCTATTCAACTTCAACTACCAGCCCTGCGCTTAACAGTTGTATTGCCTGCGCTGAGCGGCGAAGTCGGTAGCATTTTGCCCGAGCGCGTCCGGTGGACGATGAAGCGACGGGCAAAATGGCGCAGCGGTCAAAATTTGTAGGCGCTCCAAGCCGTTACAAATTTTGGGCACCGCAAGTGTCGTTAGCTCTATTTTTACCTTTTTATCAATGCTTTGAAGATTTATATATGCCTTTTCGTCGTTGGTTCGAGTCCAACAGGGGGAGCCAAAAAATTCCGTTCAGGAATGTGGGCGGAATTTTTCAACTTTCCACTTTTCACTATTAACTATTCACTGAAACAATCGTGAACGGAATTTCAGGTAAGAAGTATGAGTGAAGAGTGAAGAAGTTATCTGCTTTTGAAACGCGACTACGTTTCTGACCGTCGGGTCGTTGGGTTTTAATGAAGCCGCTTCGCTTATGAAGAAATGAAATGAGAGAATACTGAAACAGGCGACTTTACTTCATCAGGTGCAATGCACCGTCTTCATTGTGAGCACAGCGAACAACTTCATGTATCATTTTACACCCATCAGGGTGGTTTTTATTGACAAGCTATTAACAATGTGCGCTTGCGGAAAAACAGCGTCCGATGACGAAAAAAACGAGCCCGCTTCAAGCTCAGCAGCTGCACCCGAAGCAGGTGCGGCAGTTGCTCCGAATGGGGGGGACGAAGATGAAGCGGCGAACGCGCTCGGTGTAAGCGACAGAAAAGCATCATATGAAGTTTGGATTCTTGAGGTTGGACCGGGAAAGCTTAAAGTAGTAAGGGTTGTTCATGAACTTTTGGGCGGATCTATTAAAACGGCAAGAGACATTGTTCAAAATGCTTGTGATTATCTTCCTCAGGCGGTCAAGGGCTACGATACAATGGAAGAGGCAAAGTCTGTAGTTGAATCGCTTGAGTACGAAGGCGCAAAGTGTGAAATTCGTGAAGTATATCAATAAAAAAACAGATATTTTTTGCGTCTGCTGCGATTTTTTATGAAAGCTCCTAAAGTAATCGCACAAAATATATGAAGCATTTGAAATCAAAATTGCCTGCTGAGGTCAATTGCCTCAGCAGGCTTTGTGTTTTTGGTAACAGATACGATTTACGGACTGCATAGTCATCTTTTATTTTTAAAATGACTTGAATTAATGGGTGTTTTATCATACAATATAAAAAATGGTAATTTAAAACGGAGGAATAAATATGGTAAAAGTAATTTCTTTTTTTATGAGTCTTATTATTTCATTTTGCTCGCTTTTCGGAATGAAGCTTAGCCCAATCGCATTTAAACTGGATGCTGACAAGCTTGACAAAAAAATCAGCACTTCACAGGAAAAGCGTATTGAAAACGGACTTAACACAGGTGCGCATATTATCGTCAATCAGGCAGGCGAAACCTTGCTCAACAAAACCTACGGCAAAGACGGAGTAAACGGGGAAGCACTTAAGAGCGATGCAATGTACAGAATTGCGTCTATGACAAAGCCCGTAACCGCCGCCGCTCTGCTTATTGAATACGACAGAGGCAATATTGATATTTATGCCGATGTTGCCGATTATCTGCCCCAGTTCAAGGATATGCAGGTTAAGGTTCTGGACAAGGACGATAATGTTACCGGCACGGTTGAAGCAAAAAATCCCATAAAGGTTTACCAGCTTGTTTCACACACCAGCGGTGTGGGTGATGTTCCGTACTCAGGCGAAGATTCCATAGCGTTCACCGTTCAATCTGCCATGGAATATCTTGCGACTCAGCCCCTTGATTTTGAACCGGGTACTCATCAGCATTACAGCACAGGTGCTTTTGATGTAGCCGCGGCAATAATCGAAAATACCAGCGGCCTTGAATTCTCTGAATATTTAAAGGTTAATATTTTTGATAAGCTCGGCATGAATGAAACCACCTTTGAACCCACAGACGAGCAGTGGACACGCTTTGTAAAGATGCACGGAGCGGCAAAGAATGAAGCAACAGGAAAATATGAAGCATTTGATACTCCGACAGCAGAGGACTGTGTTTTTGCCGCATTTCCTCCGACCTACCACGCTGCCGGTGCAGGTCTTGCCTCTACCGCGGAAGATTATCTGAAATTCGCACAGATGCTTCTTAACAAGGGAAAAGCAGAGGACGGAACCGTTGTCATGTCCGAAAAAGCGGTTGAGCTTATGATGACTCCTGTTATCGACAGAAAAATAATGTCAGGCAGTCAGAGATGGGGCCTCGGTGTAAGAGTTATCACCAACAACTTTGACACCTTACCCAAGGGCTCATTCGGCTGGAGCGGTGCTTACGGCAGTCATTTCTGGATTGATCCCACCAACAAAATTGTCGCAGTTTATATGAAAAATTCCGCATTTGACGGCGGTTCAGGCAGTGATACGGGAAAAGAATTTGAAAAAGATGTTATGAAATCATTATCTTTAAAGGAACTTAAATGATAATGGTGAAAAGAATGTTCACGCCAATTAACGGGACTGATTCATCTGAAAAAGAAGAACACAAAGAGTAGGTAAAAGGAGTGTTGATTTGAAAATATCATCAAGAGCCGCCATGGATATGCTCGACGCTTCTCTCGAATATGCCCAGAATGAGAAGACAAAGGACGGCAAGGTCATACTTTCAAAAATTGTGCTGATTATCGGCGCGATACTGACGCTTGCCTGTCTGATACCGATAATAATTCTGGCTTTAAAGGGCAGTGTTTTCCCCGAAATTATTTTCCTCGGCTTCTTTTGCCTGTTCGGCGTTTTTATTATGCTCGGCTATTTCAACTGCCGAATTAATTACGATGACGACGGCTTCACCCACAAAAATATTATCGGCATAAAGAAAAGGTATGATTATGCCGATGTTTCGGGCATCAGAAAAAGCGAGAAGCAGACTTATGTTTTCGTCGGCAAAAAGAAAATTCTTGTCGATGCTTTCGCTGTCGGCGGCCGTGATTTTATTAAATTTATCAACAGAAAATACAATCAGGTTTACGGGAAAAATGTTCCCGATATACCCGCACCGAAAAAGGATATTTTCAAAGGAAATCTGGTTGCGCCCGAAGATATCAAGGTTGCTTTTATAATTGCTTATGTGATTATCGCGGTTATGGGTATTTTCCTTTTCTGTCTCGGTTCATCTGACAGCGATAAAACCACAGCGGTTTATGACACAATCGCTTCGTGCGAAACTTTTTCGGGAATCGGACGCGATAATCTCGATATTTATTCTCAAAAAGGTGAGAAATATATAATCCATAGCGTTCCCGACAGCTTTGATATTTCAAAAATAGAGCGGCTTTGCGACGGCAAAACGCAGGTTAAGCTCGATGTTGTTGAAAGCAAGACTAAAAACGGCGATATAAACTATACCGTAAGAGCCTTGTCGGCTGACGGTGAGGATATTCTGAGCAAAGCCGAGACATGGGAGAATGAAAAATATCTTCTGCGTAGCATGACATTGCTTATCGCGGGAGGCACCGGCGGATTACTGACATTATTCCTGCTGATTATTATTTTTGCGGCAAGGAACGCGGAAAAATACCCGAAATTAGCTTTAGCGGTCTTCAAAAAATCTCAGCTTACAATCTATAATAATCAGACTGATCATAAAATGAAAAGCAAAAACAACTGATTTAAAATTATCTGTGCAGGGGAGCGTGTTGCGCTCCCTTTTTCCTTCACTGTTTTTCTTGCTATTTTTGGTTTTGTCTGATATAATATTACCGTTACTTTTTCTGAGTGAAAGAGAGATAAGTGTATGGATAAATTTGATTCTTTCTGCGAGAGCGCAGGCGAAAAAATAAAAAAAATCTGCTCCGCGTTTTATAAAAAAGCCGTCAGCCTTAACGACAGCTTTTCAAAAAACAGCAGAGCAAATCTCATATTTATTTTTGTGATTGCCGCGGTCAGCTTTGCTTTAATGTTCCTCATGAACTCAAACACGCCCTATGTTGCGGAGGATTTTGACTATCACTACATTTTTGCTGACGACGGCAGAAAGGTTACGGAAACGCTCGTTTCATCTGTGGGCGACATTATCACATCAATGAAAGCGCATTATTACACAATGAACGGTAGAATTATCACCCACTCTCTCGTTCAGCTTATCATGATGCTTGAAAACAAGCCGCTTTTCAATGTGCTCAATTCCCTTGTGTATGTGCTGTTCACTTTCGTTATTTATAAGCACTGCATCGGCAAATCGAAAAAGCACAGCGCGGTCGTTTTCCTGTTTGTGAATCTCGCTGTCTGGGCGTTTACGCCTCAATGGGGACTCACCACCGTGTGGCTTCTCGGCAGTGTCAATTACCTGTGGATGTCAACTGTCAGACTGTCTTTCCTGCTCGTTTTCAGGCTTTACGCTGAGGACGGCACGGACAGGCACACCGTGCTCAAAACCGTTCTGATGTTCTTCCTCGCTTTTGTCGCAGGCTCGACGAGCGAAAATATGGGTGCGGCTCTTATCGGCGTAACTGTGCTGATTATTTTCTATTGCCGCGCGAAAAAATATAAATTCATGCCGTGGTTCGCCACATCGTTTATCGGAGAGGTTGCGGGTTATCTTTTCATGTTCCTTGCTCCCGCAAACTCCGTGCGCGTCGGCAAAGAGGGCGAAAACGGAAATTCGATTCTTTCAAGAATAATAAACATTCCGTCGAATTTTGTCTATTATCTCGCTCCGCTCATCGGTTTGGGAATTCTTTTTGCATTAGTGCTTGTGTTTAATAAGAAAAAGCCCGCGTTCGGTCTGCCGCTGATATTTTTCCTCGGCGCGGTCGGCTCGGCAGGCGTAATGGTGGCAATTCCGTTTTTCCCTCAGAGAGCGTGGTTTGGTTCGGTGATTTACACAATAATCGCCGTCGGTATGCTCCTTTACAGAACGTGCGAAATTGAGAAGCTTTACAGACAGCTTGTGTCCGTCTCGGCTGTTTTCTGCATGCTGTGGGCGATGACAAGCTATCTCAAAGCCTTTGACAGCGCGCAGAAATATATGGACGCCGTAACCGAGCGCGCGGAGTACATTGAGGAGCAGAAAAAAGAGGGTAATTACGACCTCGAATTCGCCAACATCACGCTTATGAATAAGCACGCGCCGATGTACAGCTGGACGGATATAGGCAAAGCGCCCGACGACCCTCAGCACATCAGCATCGCGCAGTATTACGGGCTGAACAGCGTTGACTGGAACGGTGAGTATATTATCATCGACTAAACGGCAGAACCTTGTAACAATTAAAACTTTATATTATGAAAACACCGAAATAAAGTTATCGCACTTTTCAGGCTCCCTTGTGCAGCAGTAGGGGCGATTATCAATCACCCGTTTTTTTATTCGGGCTGCCACGGCTGAAAATTTCAATCCTCTGCTCATCCGAGCATCACATCAAGCAGCATCATAACCGCAAACCCCGAAACTATGCCCATTGTGGCAAAATAGGGGCTTGCGGCTTTATTTTTCTGACATTCGGGGATTAGCTCATGCACCGCGACAAGAATCATCGCCCCCGCCGCGAATGAGAGCGCATACGGCAGAATGTGCTGAACGAACACCACGAGCACCGCGCCGACAACGCCCGCGGCGGGCTCGACCATTCCCGACGCCTGCCCGATAAAAAAGCTCCGCTTTCTCGAATATCCCTCGCGTCTGAGCGGAACGGACACCGCCGCGCCCTCAGGAAAATTCTGAAGACCAATCCCCACGGCAATTGTTGCCGCGCCGAGGAGATTATCCGCCGTCAGCTCTTTGCCGCTGAGCGCGCCGAAAGCCACGCCCACCGCAAGTCCCTCGGGAATGTTGTGGAGCGTAATGGACAGCACGAGCAGTATTATTCTGTTCAGCCGCTCGTTCGGTTCGCCGCTTGCAGAGTCCGCCTTCCTGCGCGTGAGCGTTACGATTTTGTCGGAGCTCCACATGAACACCGCGCCGAAAAGAAAGCCTGCTGTTACAACGATATACGGCGGCAGGGGAGAGACCTCCGCGGCTCTTTCTATCGCAGGTTCCAAAAGCGACCAGAAGCTTGCCGCAATCATCACGCCAGAGGCGAAGCCGAGCATTACATTCATGATTTTCTGATTCGGTGATTTAAAAAGCACCACCGTTGCTGCGCCGAGAGCTGTAACAAACCACGTACCGATTGTGGCGGCAAGTGCGATTAAAACAAGTCTGCTCATTTCACACCTCCTGTAGCATTATATTTAAAACGCGGCATGAGGTGAAAGAATTTAAAATAAAAAACCGCCGAGCGGCGGTGAAAGTAAAAAAGCGGGAGCGCAATGCGCCCCAGCCGTAAATTATTTTGAAAGAAATGCTCTGAAAAATTTTATAACATCGGAGAGTCTTTTGTGAAGCGGCATATCGGCGTCCTTTTTGTCGGCGCAGGTGTAGCCGTCCTTTTTCATTTTGTCGCAGAGCGTGAACGCTGCTGACTTGAACTGAGCGTAGTTTTTGTTGTGCGGAGCTGACCACGCCGTTTCGGCAAAGGCAAGCCACCTCGGGAAACAGAGATATTCGAGCCGCTCGGGGTTATCTACAAACT
>JAZUFU010000096.1:0-4750 GCA_045640865.1 Acutalibacteraceae bacterium
GAGTGCCGCGAATGTCATAAACACATTTGTTGCCATGTACAAGGCAGGCAGAGGCGAACTGTATCTCGCAAAGGCAAAGGCGCTTGCCGATACAATAACACGCGTTCAGCATGAGGACGGAATGATTCCGACTCACTGGCACACCGAAAAAGCCCTTGAAGGCGATAATTTCTGGATAAACTGCATGATAGCCGCCGCAGACGCTGTTGAAACAATGTCTGAGCTTGTTGAAGAGAAATAAATATGGGTTATCTTTTAATTATTCTGAAAACATT
This sequence comes from Acutalibacteraceae bacterium, assembly GCA_045640865.1. GTDB lineage: Bacteria > Bacillota > Clostridia > Oscillospirales > Acutalibacteraceae > CAG-488. The sequence continues at coordinate 276 of JAZUFU010000096.1, forward strand.
TGCCAATATCGGCGAGAGCGTTTTAATAAAAAAATATAACGAAAAACATTCAGCAGGCGGTATGTTTTTTACGGGCATACTTTCTCTTTTTGCTTTGGTTTTCTTTTTTGTTTCAGATAAAAACGGCTTCAGTTTTCCTGCCGAAATGCTCCCCTACGCCATCGCTTTCGGGCTCATATACTGCATTTCATATTTTCTGACATTTGTTGCTCTTGCGTGCGGTTCGTTTACTCTGTCCATGCTGATTATTTCTTATTCACTTGTTTTCCCGATATTATTCGGAGTAATATTTCTTCACGAACCTGTTTCGGTATTCACCTGTATCGGATTCATATTGCTGATGATTTCGCTCTTTTTTGTAAGAGAAAACAAAGACGAAAAAGAAAAGAAATTCTCCGTCAAATGGTTAGTAGCTATCATTATTGTTACGCTCGGCAACGGACTGCTTGCGATTATTCAGAAAATGCAGCAGATTAAATTCAATAACGAATGCAACAACGAATTCATGATTATCGGCCTTGCCGTTTCTGCGCTGGTTTTGCTTGCAGGCGGCATAATCAAAGACCGCAGACAGCTCAGGGAAATTATGCGTTACGGTATCCCCTACGCAGGCACGGCAGGAGTCGCGAACGGAATCAACAACCTGCTGACCATTGCCGTGAACAACCTGCTGCCGCTTTCCATTGTTTCGCCTGTCTGCTCGGGAATGAAAATTGTTGTTTCGTTTTTATCTGCTACGATACTGTTTAAAGAAAAATACATGAAACGGCAGATTATCGGCGTCGGTATCGGCGTGATTGCTCTGGTATTCTTAAATCTGTAACGCTCTGTTATTCAATGAAAAACTCACATAATAAACGCAAAGCCTGCCGAGGTAATTCATCTCGGCAGGCAGTTCTTTATTCAGCACATTTTAAGAGCAGCACGCCATGTGGCGCAACAGTTAATGTTTTTATTGTGTCGGAAAAATCTATCGGCTGTGCTTCGCTGTCCCACACATTTAAAGCCTTCTTTCCCTCAAGCGTTTTCGGGATTTCGACTTCAATATTCTTTTCACATTCCGTGCGGTTGAACACGGCAAGGTAATCGTAATCCCCTGCTTCTGAGTGCCATACATGAGCATCGCTGTCAGCTAAAAGTATTTCGGGATTGCCGTACTGATTAAGATATATGCAATCGGACTGTGTCTGAACAGAAAGAAGAGCGTCTGTGTTTCTCAACAGATTACAGGTGAGAAACAGCGGACTTTTTGCAATTGAAAACAGCGTCATCAGCGATTTGATTTCCTCATCTGTGAATCTGCATACGCGCGGCACATCTCCGCTCTCGTGTGGATTTTCGCATATCCAGCCGAGGGGCAGCATATCGGCATCAGGCCAGCCGTCGTTATGAATAAAGCCATTCCATTGTGCAATTTTATCGAAGCATCGGGTAAAATTCATCTGATTATCCCAGAAATCGCCTGTTATGCGCCACATTGTGCTGTGAGCTGAATAAAAATCGGCGTCATCGGTTTCGGCGTGGTTGCCCGGAGAGAGTGAAAGCACCATGTCGCGCCCGCAATTATTGATTGCGTTCTCAATAAACATGATTTCTTCCCTTTGAATCGGGCTGCCCAAATCGTCATATTTAATAAAGTCAACTTTCCATTCGGCAAACAAAGACACAATACTGTCATACCAGCTCTGAGCATACGGACTATCGGTTTTGACTCCGTACCATCCTTTGGAAGACCACGGGCAGGGGCTGTTGTAATCAACGATATCATCGACATAAATATCGGTATCTTTGACTTTACAGCCATGACCGACAACCTTAGTGTTTATTCCGCGCATCATGTGAACGCCGAATTTCAGCCCGAGGGAGTGAACATAATCCGAAAAAGACAGCATACCGTGCGGAAATTTCTGACTGTCGGGCTGAAGTCTTCCGTATTCGTCAAAGCTCCATTCGCCTGTTGCGTCATTGCTATACCAGAGCGCGTCAATAACGAAGTATTCATAACCCGATTCGAGCAGATTTCTGCTCATGTAATCGGCACTTTTTTTAAGTATATTTTCATCGGGAACGCCGAGATAGACATTCCATGTGTTCCAGCCCATAGGCGGTCTTTCAGAGTGAACAAGCATAACAAGCCTCCGTATTTTTCTGTGGTTTCACATTATAAAGCAAATAAAAAATAATTGCAAATTAAAATTTAAAGGACTGCTTTCCGTTGAGATTGCAGTCCTTTTCTACAGATTATTCTGAAAGTATTTTTATGAGTCCGATTATTGTTGTAACAATATTGAACAGCAGAGAAACGGGGCCGAGGCCGAGAAGCTTTATAACAGGTGTCGCAAGGCTTGAGGTTTCAAATGAAATCTCGTCAAAGCTCAGGAGTGCGCCCTCACCCTCAAAGCAGAACTCAACATCTCTGACATCTGAAAGATATGTTCTTGTCGCGTCGGCAGGAAGAATTTTGCCCGAGAACAGAAGCGCGTCAAGGCAGAATGTTACCTTATGCCATTCGCCGTCAGCAGGGATAACCGTGCCTGTTTTAAGCGTTCCCTTAACAAGCGGCGCAACCCATTTGCCGTTATCTTTATAAATTTTAACCGCCGAAAGGTTTATGTCCTCGCTGCCGTCATTTCTGAGCATGACCGACATTGTTTTATAATTCATCCAGTTTTCGCTGAATTCCTGGAAATACTGTTCCTCGCCGTTTTCATCGGTATAGGTTGTAATCGGGCTTACAGAGAAATCTTTCTGTTCGGAAGCGATTTTAATTCCGCCCGCGCCCATATACGCGCTGTCTGACGAAATCTCTGCGGAAGCTCCGTCGCTCTCCCATATATCATATCTGCCTGCTGTTACGAGACTTTCCTCTCTCCATATATCGGAAACATCGCAGTCTGTCCAGCCGAAATCAGTCAGTATTCTGTCAGTATATGACCAGTCCGTGATTGTGGGAAGAACAGGCCAGATATATTCGCCGTTTTTATAAGCGTAAAGATTGCATCTTTCTGTGATAAGTCCATTTGCGTACATCGCCGCTTTCGGCTTTTCGATGCTGTCGCAATATACTCTTACGGTGTCGGGCGCAACTATTTCCGCTTCAGCGGGAAGATATACGCCGTCCTTGCCGCAGAGAGTGAAGCCGTATATTCTGTCGCCCTTGGCTTTGAGCGTATCGCCGCAGTAATTATAGGTTATGTAAATTGAGCCGTCTTTGATTTCGCTGCTCTTGATAACGGGAGCGCAGGCGCAGTTATCTTTGCCATAGACAAGTCCCTGCGCGGCATAAGCCATTCGCTCGCCCGACGGCTTCTTTTCAGTAGGATGGCACACCTGAGTTTCCAAAGAAAAAGTAAGCGGAATATCCGAAAGAGATACGAGCGACCTTGTTTCGGGGCTCATCTGCTGCATTTCGGAAAATTCAGAGCTGAGACGCTTGAACGCGTCCATATCGCCAAAGGAGAAATCGCACAAAGCTGTAACAACAACAGGCATCAGCTCATTTTCATAGCCGAACAAATCGGAATACGATTTTTGCAGAGCATTGAAAATTGTTGTGTATCTTCCGTGCTCCCATGAGGAATCAGCCTCGCCCTGACACCATATCATGCCCGAGGGTCTGAAATTTTCAAGCGGAGCGATTTTTTTGTTATACATGCCCGTGCAGTCGCCTAAAATCGAAAGCGAGCCGTCTTCTTTCCAATCCTTTTTTGAAACATATCCCGAGCCGATTGCTTTTTTGAGCGTTTTATCGGCTTCGATATAGTCTCTGGGAACCCACGCTTTTATGGAGCTTCCGCCGAGACTTCCGCTGAGAAGACCTACGGGCATGTCAAGGTCTTTCTGAAGCTTCTCCGCAAAGAAAAAGCCTATGCCCGAAATGTTGAATATTCTTTCGTCAGTTCCGTCAAACCAGCAGCAGTTCGGAATTTCAGTCTGCGGATAATACGGAAGATTGTTCGCGCTGCCGTTATAAACAGGGTTGGGGTCGGAATAAAAATATCTTACATTTTTGCTTCCGCGCGTGCCGTTCGCGAGCATCTCTTTGCCCGTTACGGAATAGCGCATTTCAAGCTGCATATTTGACTGACCGCCCGAAAGCCACAGCTCACCGAAAACGACATTTTCGAGCCTCGCAAATTCATTTCCGTTTTCAGAAACGGAAATTGTGTATTCGTCGTAACCGCCTTCGGGAGCGAAAAATGAAACCTCAAAAGTTCCGCCGGAGGCAACTGCTTCTCCTGAAGCGGCAGGCTCACCGTTTTTATCGTAAAGCACGCAGGATATTACCGAACCGTTACTTGCCGTGCCGGAAATAACGGCGGGCTTGTTCTGCTCAAAAAGCATTGAACTGCCATAAAAATTGTAAAGCCGTGCTCCGTTACCGGAAGCTGAGACTCCCATAACGCAGAAGCTCAAAAGAAGTATAACGGCAGAAAGAATAACGCAGATAAATCTTTTCATGGTATCGCTCCTTT
>JAZUFU010000097.1:0-10704 GCA_045640865.1 Acutalibacteraceae bacterium
GAGAATTTCACGGTGCTTATAGACGGTGTTCACATCAAAAATGAACACGCCGTCGGGATTCATGAAAAGCCCCGCCCTGTAAAACGCCTTTTGCACATTCTCCGCGCTGTCGATGTGATTTATCACGTCAAGCGTGCTCACGGCGCAGTCAACCGTGTCATAAAGGTCGAGATTTTCCGCGCTCTGGCACAGAAGCATAATATCTACATCAGCATTGTAGGCGTTGCCCTGTGCTTCACTGAGCATATCGGGCGACGGGTCAATGCCTATCATGTCAAAGCCCGCCCTTGCAAGCTCCGAGGTGAGCATGCCCGTGCCGCAGCCGATGTCAAGAACGGTCGCGTTTTCTTTCATTCCGTAACGCATAAGAAGCGTGCGGAAATACTCTGCACGCTTTTTATAGTCAACATTATTTGTCAATTCATCGTAAAACTGAGAAAAAATACCGTAGCCGCTCATTCTTTTTCTTCTGCTGCTTCTTTAAGTCTTTTGAAAACCTCATCGTAGCCGTCGTTGCCGTATCTCAGGGAGCGGTTTACACGGCTGATTGTGGCTGTGCTTGCGCCTGTTTCCTCAACGATTTCGCTGTAAACTCTGTTTTCTCTGAGCATTTTTGCAACAACAATGCGCTGAGAGAGAGCCTTGAGCTCCGTAACGGTGCATAAATCCTCAAAGAAATCATAGCACTCCTCAATGCTTTTAAGCTGGAGAACCGCGTTGAATAAAAAATCGGTATTTGCGTCTTTAACTTTATCTGTTTTTGCTCGCATAAAAAATGCCTCCGTTTTTTTGCGGCACACAGCCGCTTGTAGATATATGATAGCACATTAAACCGTAAAAGTAAAGAGGTTTTTTTGAGGGAAAATTGAGGGGGAGTTTTTCGGTGGGAGGCTGCATGGGGAATTAACGAATGACACGCAGAATTATGTTTATTTTCAGATAGAACGCATACCGCGAAAAAGATCAAGACAAATTTTCCGGTTCGTCCTCAAAATTATAAAATTTCAGCCGTGTTACCCCGAATATAAAAGACGGGCGATTGATAATCGTCCCTACCGACGAAGGCGGAAAATCTTGCGGAATTTTATTCGGCAGGGGCAAGCCACCTGCCCTACAATGCTCTGTATAAACGCTGCGCAAAATTGAAAAGCGGGAGCGCAATGCGCTCCCCTACAAGCGGAAATTGAATATTGTTCACAAAATGCGTAGGGGCGAACTGTGTTCGCCCGCGGATTTACGGCAATTTTAAACAGGACACATACCGCGAGAAAGATTATTGCAAAACTCCCGCATTGTCTACACAAATTAAAAATTATATCCGTGTTACCCCGAATATAAAAGGCGGGCGATTGATAATCGCCCCTACCGACGAAGGCGGAAAATCTTGCGGAATTTTATACGGCAGGGGCAAGCCACCTGCCCTACAATGCTCTGTATAAACGCTGTGCAAAATTGAAAAGCGGGAGCGCAATGCGCTCCCCTACTTTCAAAATCGAAAGGAATCAGCTTTTTTCAAGCATGATTTCTCTGATTTTTTCCATTTTCGCTCGGCTTACGCCGCATTCGAGGAGAAAATCGACGGCGTTTTCGCCGAGGGTTTTATTTTCGTCGCGCGCTTTAAGCCCGTCAATGAACGGCTTGAACTTTTTCTTTCTGCTGCGGCTGATTTTCCACTCGGGGAAGGTTACCATTGTCAGCTCGTATTCGCGGATAAGCGTCTCGTCGTCAAGCCCCAGAATCGCGCCGAGCATGAAGCCGAGCGTGCCCGTTCTGTCCTGCCCGCCGTGGCAGTGGAAATATATCGGGTAGAGCTTTTCGTCCGCAAAGTAATCTATGAGATATTTTACAATTTTGCGGTTGCCGCCGAGGAATTCCTCATAGCCGTCGCACGGATGGAGTATGTAGTTAATCTGCCTGCCGAGCGGTGAAGATGTCAGCTTGCCGACGGCTTCCTTGCGCAGGTCAATATCCGTTTTTATCCCGAGGTCAATGAGAGCGTCTATGCCTGCCTGCGCGTTCTCCCTGCCCTCGAGCTTAATGCCTCTGTAAATTTTGCCCTGCGCGATTGTCTTGCCGCTTTGCGTCTTTTCGCCGCCGAAATCGCGGATATTGTTGTATCCCTCAGCATAAATCCAGCGCGGCATTATGTCGTCGGTTCTGAAAGAGCCTGTTTCGCCCGACTCGGCGCGGTAAAAATATTCGGTATTCTTTTTGAGATTATAAATTTCCGCTTCGCCGTTTTCACATTTCACTTTTTTGACAGTCGCGAAATTTTCATCTTCCGAAATCTCGAGGAATTCGCCGCCGCAATTCAGCTTAACGGGCTTCGGCGTGGAGTAAAATCCGTGCGGCTTCTTTTTGTTGCGGGCCATTTTCCTTATAAGCCGCTTTTCCTGTCTGAAATTTTTGCAGGCGTAAAGCTCACGCTGGAGCGGTGCGCAGGTGTCCGTTATATTCTGATTTTCGTTTTTCATAAAATCATTCCTTTTTCATTATATAATATGATTATATATTTTTTCTCCGATATTTCAACATAAAAGAAAGAAATTTATATAATTACTTTACATTTTTTCTGAATGTGGTATTATATTCTTGACGGAAGTCAGACAAAAATTCTGATGGAAGTCAAATAAAAACGAGGTGTTATTATGGAAAAGAAACTTAATGTTGCGATTATCGGCTGCGGCAACATAGCAAACGCCGCTCATATACCCAGCTACTTAAAGCTCGATAATGTGGAAATCAAATATTTCTGCGATATTATCCCCGAAAGAGCTGACAAGGCTGTTAAAAAATACGGCTGCGGCACTGCCGTTTATAACTACAAGGAGCTTCTCGGTCATGATGATATTGACATCGTATCCGTCTGCACTCACAACGATTTTCACGCTCCCATTTCAATCGACTTCATGCGCGACGGCAAGGATGTTATCTGCGAAAAGCCTGCCGCGAGAACGGTTGAGGAAGCTCTCGAAATGCAGAAGGTTGCTCACGAAACAGGCAGAATGCTTTCAATCGGCGTTGTAAACCGCTTCTGCGACACAGTTAATCACATAAAAGACCTTATCGCAAACGGCGATTTGGGCGAGGTTTATCAGGTTTATGTAAGCTTCAGAGCTCACCGCTCAATCCCCGGTCTCGGCGGCGATTTCACCGACAAGTCAAAGTCGGGCGGCGGCGTTCTCATTGACTGGGGCGTTCATTACATCGACCTCACGCTCTACTGCCTGGGCGACCCCGAACCCATCACCTGCTCGGGCGCGGCTCACTGCAAGCTCGGCAAGAATATGAAGGACTATGTTTCAGTAGGAATGTGGGCAAAGGACACATCAAATGTTGAAACAGGCGTTTATGATGTTGACGACTTTGTAAGCGGCTTTATCCGCACAAGCGGCCCCGCAATCAGCTTCAACGGCGCGTGGGCGCAGAACATCGGCGAAAGCGAGTGCTTCGTTGACTTCATGGGCACAAAAGCGGGCGTAAGAATGTACTACGGCGGCAAGTTCGTAATGTACTCAACACTTAACGGTATGCTTACGGAAATCACTCCCGATTACGCTTCGACAGGCTTCGATTACTTTGCGGAAATCAAGTCATTCGTAAATTCAGTAATCACAAGAACTCCCAACCAGGCATACATCGACAAGGCGATTATCACATCGAAGATTCTTGACGCGGTTTATCGTTCGTCGGATCTCAAAGAAGAAGTAAAATTCTAATCTGAACAAAAAATCACGCACGGAACTCGGCTCTGAGCTCCGTGCGTTTTTATTTAGTCTTTTATTTCTCTGAAATTTTCTCTTATTTCCTGCGTGTTTCCTGTTGTGAGGGAGAAGCTGTACTCAAACGGCTTGAAGCTCTCGAAAAGCATGGACTCCGCCACGGCGAAATATGATGTGGGGTTATCGACAGACGGGTCTTTTTCGACGGTATTGCCCCTCTCATATACGCCCGGGATAAACACATTCCTCTCGGGCGTGTAAAGCCCGATGCCGAAGCTGTCCTCGAACTCGCCCGTGAACGCCGCCCAGTTTTCGGTTGCCGTGAATCTCTTTTTGTTGGGGCCTCCCCAGAACGGCAGGTCGGGCTCGCAGGAAAGCTCGTCGCCTGTCCACGGAGCTTTGCCGCCGTAATAAACAAATCTGTTAAGCGGCTCAACGCAGTAAAACGCGGGCAGCTCCTGCGTGGTTTTGGTCGGCTCATAGCCCGAAAAATCAACGAATCGGCACTCTGTCAGCACGGTGTTTTCGACGAAAGAATAGGTCGCCTCCATGTAGCACGGAGCTATCGAGGCCGCGTCCTTCGCCCAGTCCATCGGTCTGCATTTTATGTAAATCGAGCTGTCGTCCACGCGCAGGTCAACGAGCTTGCTCATATCTGCAAACATATTGCCGCCCTGCACGGGGTTGTATCTCCACAAAGCGGTGTAATATCCGTTTTCGTAAACCGCGCTGTCCCTCACGCCGTAGTACGACTGCTGAACGAGTCTGCCTGTATCGTGCCTGTTGATGAGATTGACGTGCTTGTTGACCGCTTTTTTGCCGTAACGCTCAGAAGCGTTTGAGTCAACATAAATTCTGCCGTCCTTTTTAACGGCTTCAACGGACGAGTCGAGATCTTCGAGGTAGCTCAATGTGCCGCCCCATTCAAGACTCACGCCGAGCTTGTATTTTTCGTTGGAAATGAAAATTTCATAGGCTGGAACTTTTCGGTTATAGACTTCAACGCCGAGAAGCTCAAAGTTAAACTCTTCCTTTTCGGGGGAGGTTATTTTTATTCTGATTATGTTTCTCGCTTTTTTCGAGTTGAGAACGCCGTCAATAAACGAGAAAAACGCGCCGTTTTCACTCGGTTCTAAGAAAAATTCCTCGTCAATCTCCTTGCCGAAGCCGTTGGTGCAGGTGATTACGCCTTTGACATAAGCGTCGGAGGAAAAGCTCAGCGAAAAATAGTTGAACCACTCGGTTTCGCGGTTGATTTCATAAATCAGCGTGTTCCCCTCCCCTGCCTGCTCAAAAGCGGTGCTCTCCTGCGGAGCGGAAAATTCCGCGTCCGTCCTGCACGGCAGAAAGCTCAGCGGATAAGTCGTAACCGAAACGATAAACGCGGTTATGATTGAGATTATTTTAGTGAAGAATGACATTGCCGATACCTCCGTTTTTTATTCATTATATCAGAACCCCCACCGTCAAAATACAGATTTTGCCACCTCCCCCAAGGGAGGCAATATGGCGCCCCTTCGGGGAGCTGTCAGCGAAGCTGACTGAGGGGGTAATTGAGAAATAACATTCTAATCTTTTATAAATATATCACCTCATTACGCTGAATGTCAATCCTCTCCGATTTATGTTATAAATCGAATCATTTTTTATTGCATTTTATGTTGAAACAAAATTCCGTTTATGTTAATATAATTGTGTATATTTTTTCAGAGGTAATTTTATGAAGATTTTGCAAAAAGGCTTTAATTATTCTCAGGACGGCCCCGGCAACAGGCTGGTCTATCATCTGCAGGGGTGCAATTTCCGCTGCAAGTGGTGCTCCAACCCCGAAAGCATGCGCCCCGATTATGACGGCGCAAAGGAGTATTCCGCTGACTTTATCGTCGATGAGATTATGCGAAGCCGAATGATGTTTTTTGACGGCGGCGGCGTTACCTTCACGGGCGGCGAGCCGACCTTGCAGGCGGCGGAGCTTGCGGAAATTCTGAAAAGAGTTAAAGAGCAGGGAATCCACACCGCGATTGAAACAAACGGCTCAAGTCCCGCTCTGCCCGAGCTTTCAGATTATATCGACTATCTGATGATGGACATTAAGCAACCCGACGATGAAATACATAAAAAATTCGTCGCTCATTCCAACAAAAAGACGCTTGAAAATCTGAAAATACTCACAGAAAAAAGAACTCAGCTTCATCTGAGAATTCCGCTGATAAACGGTGTCAACACAGCCCCCGAGCCGTTTGTTGAGCTGTTTAGTTCGGTTGATATGTCAGATGCCGTGCTTGAAATTCTGCCGTATCACGAATACGGCAAATGCAAGTGGACGGAAGAATACGAAATCACCGACGGTTTTGTAAATAATGAACAGCTCGAAAATTTCACACTCGCGCTTAAAAACGCAGGCATAAAACTTATAAATACATAAACTCAGCAAAAATAACACGGAGGAGTGTTTTACATGATATTTGATATTTATTCACCCGATGTCGTAACCGAAAAAGCAAAGGCTCTTTTCAAGCATGAGAGAGCTAAAATGCGCCTTGACGGCTGGTTCATTGCCAAAGAAAAGGAAATGGAGCAGGAGCCTGCCTACGAGGGAATCAATGAGGAAATCAAAAAAGCGATGCTCTTAAAGGACGTTATCGCGACTATTCCTCTTGACATTGACGACAATCAGATTTTTGCAGGCACGCAGGACGACGCATTTGCGAGAAGCTATGCTCTTATCAACCCATCTTTCAAGGTTGAGGAGTTCGCCGGCTACTGCGACCCCGCGGCGGTTTTCGGCGACATTGAGCCGAACGAGGAGTTCACCGAAGAAAGAATCCTTGCCACAAAAGAAAAGTTCATGAAGACCGAATACGCCGAAAAGCTCGGCAAGGTTTACGAAAACTGTGAAGACCACACCAAAGAGGTTATCTACTTCATTGAGCAGGTTACAGGTCATCTTATCCCCGATTTCCGTTATGCTCTGCGCCACGGCGTAGCTCAGATGATTGAGAACATGAAGGGCAAAGAGGGCGACGGCTACAAGGCGTTTATCATAGCTCTTGAAGGCGTTTGTCTCCTTGCCGAAAGATACGAAAAAATCGCGAGAGAAAAAGCCGACACAGCCGAAACTGAGGAAAAGAAAGCTCAGTTCGCGCTTATGGCGGACACTCTCAAGAGAGTACCGTATCTCCCGAGTGAAAATATGTACGAGGCGATGCAGAGCTTCATTCTTCTGTGGCAGGTTATGTGCCTTGAGCAGACGCCCAACCCGTTTGCTTTCTCGGTAGGCAACGCCGACAGAATTTTTGAGCCTTACAGAAACGGACTTGACAGAGATGAGGTTGCTTCACTTTTCAAGCACTTCCTTGTTTTCTTCAACGTAGCCGACAGAAGCTGGGCGATTTCGCAGAACATCATTATCAGCGGACGCGACAGGGACGGCAACGACCTCACAAACTTCACTACATACGCAATGCTTGACGCTTACTTTGACATGAATCTTCCTCAGCCGATTCTCTCTGTTAAGCTTCACAAAAACACTCCGCAGAAGCTCTATGAGGAGCTCGGCAGATTCTTCTTCTCGGCAGGCGTTCTTACTCCCTCAATGTTTAACGACGACGCGCTGTTTGAAACTCTCGGCGCGAAGGGAACAGACCTTGACGACCTTTCTGATATTTCCATCGCAGGCTGTCAGGAGCCGCTTATAATGGGCAAGGACACAGGCAACACCACAAACAGCTGGCTCAATCTCCCCAAAGTTCTTGAAATGACGCTCACGGGCGGTATCTCAACCGTTACGGGCGAAAAGCTCGCTGATGTCAATAAGGCTGACCTTAAGAATATCCGCGAGGAATTTTATAAGAATGTTGAGTATTTCGCTCACGAAATGGCAAACGCCGCCAACGGAGCTTCAACCGCTCTTTCAGCTTTGAGAGTTCCGTTCCTTTCATGCTTCATGGGCGGTATGGAAAACGGCATTGACGCAAGAGACACTCACCGTCAGTGCTCCAAATACAACGGAAGCGGCTGTCTTATCCACGGCACAAGCGTTGTAGCAGACAGCTTCGTGGCTATCGACAAGCTCCTTGCCGAGCGCCCCGAGGACGCAGACAAGCTCGTTGACGCTATCAAAAATAACTTTGAGGGTTACGAAGACCTGCGTGATTTCCTGCGCTCAGCAGATAAATTCGGCAACAATATTCCCGGCGTTGACAAAGAAGCAGGTGAAATCGCATCCAAGGTTGCGGACATTGTTGCAAATGAGAAAAATTATCTCGGCAATCCGTTCCGTCCCGACTTCTCAAGCCCCTCAACACATCTTCTCTACGGCTACTGGGTCGGCGCGACTCCCGACGGCAGAAGCGCGAGAGACATGATTAACTACGGTGTTGACCCGCTTTACGGCAGCGCGGAGAACGGTCTGGGCTTCCGTATGCTTTCAAATATGAATATGCCCTTTGAAAAGTTCAACGGCGGCTACGCTTCACATCTCGGCGTTGACCCCAAATACTTCAAGAGCGAAACAATGGAGGGCAAGGGCGTCGAGTTCAGAGACAAGATTGTAAATCCGCTGTTCTTCAATCCTCTTAAAGAGGGCGTTTCACCGTTCTATCTTTATGTAAATGTTACAACCGCCGAAATTCTCAGAAAGGTGCTCGCAAATCCGCAAAAGTACGCTCCGAGCGGAGTATATATCATGAGAATCCACGGCACATTCGTAAACTTCCTTGACCTTTCACCTGCGATTCAGCAGGATATTATCACCCGCCTTGACCCGGGTTCAACTAAATTAGCGTAAGGAGAAATATTATGCATTCAATTAACCCTAAAATACTGGAATATCAGATTCGCTGCATTGAGCCCTATATCGTTACGGATTCGTTTGTAATCGACGAGTGGGATTCATACACGGGCATGCACGTTACACCCAACAACATAGTTCTTGACAACAACCCTCACACAAAAATGAAGCTCGGCGACTGGTGGAAGGTCGGCTATGACGAGACGCGCTATTTTGAGGCTGATGTTGTTATCCCTGATTACCTTGCAGGCAAAAAGGTTTATCTTACGATTGATTTCGGCGGCGAAGCGATTATCAGAATCAACGGCAAAATCGTCGGCGGCGTTTCTTCCCGCGCAAACTCGGGCTGGGTACACAGAACTGAAATTCTCTTCAAAGAGCCGTTTAAGGGCGGCGAAAAGCTGAACATTCAGGTTGAAAACGGCGTTGACTGCGGCGGCTTCTGCGACACGGCAAGAGCAGGCGGCAAGTTCATGGAGTACAAGATGAACGCGGCTCAGTTTGTAGCCGTTGACGAAGCGTGCGAAAAGTATTGGTTCGATATCAACGCGGCGTTCGGCGTATTCAGCACCACAGAGGACAATTATGTAAAACAGCGTCTTTTCAACGCGGCGGACGATTCCTTCCACGAGCTTGACTTTGACATGGGCAAGGAAAAGTTCCTTGCGAGTGTTCCCGCGGCGCAGAAGGTGCTTGACGAAAAAATTGCAGAGATAAATTACGAAACTCCCGGTGAAATTTATGTTGCGGGCCACAGCCACATTGACGTTGCGTGGCTCTGGACGGTTAAAGAGGTTATCAGAAAGACGGCGAGAACATTCTCCAACACCGTTGCTCTTATGAACGTTTATCCCGATTTCAAATTCTCACAGAGCCAGGCGTGCCTTTATAATTTCATGAAGAAGCACTATCCCGACATCTTTGAGAAAATCAAGGAAAAGGTCAAGGCAGGTCAGTGGGAAATCGTCGGCAACGCATGGGTTGAGGCAGACACCAACATCGCGAGCGGCGAGTCTCTTATCAGACAGCTCCTTTACGGCAGAGAATTCTTCCTTAAGGAGTTCGGCGTTGAGTCAGAGGTTTACTCTCTCCCCGACTGCTTCGGCTTCACATGGGCTCTTCCGCAGATTATCAAGCGTTCGGGCATGAAGTATTTCTACACCTCAAAGCTTTTCTATAACGACACAAACGAATTTCCGCTCAGCCTCTTCCGCTGGCGTTCACATTCGGGCGATGAAATTCTTGCATATCTTCTCAAAGAAGCATATAACGGCGACAACAGCCCCTCGTATCTTCGCAATATCCGCAAGGTAAACAGTCAGAACGACATCGTTGATGTTTCACTCGGCATGTTCGGCTACGGCGACGGCGGCGGCGGATGCACCTACAACATGGTTGAAAGCGGCAAGTCAATCGCAAAAATGCCCGGTATCCCCAATGTTACCAACACCACAATCGGCGATTTCTTTGAAAAGATTGACGATAAATTTGACGAGCTTCCCGTATGGGACGGCGAAATGTACTACGAAAACCACCGCGGAACATTCACAAGCCAGGCATTCATTAAAAAGAACAACCGCCGCGGCGAGTTCAGACTGCGCAACGCCGAGCTTCTCAGCGTCGCGACCTGTCAGGACAACAAAGATGCTCTTGAGGAAATCTGGAAGCTGTTCTTACAGAATCAGTTCCACGATATTCTCCCCGGCACATCAATTCACGAGGCGATGGAAAACACCCGTGAGGAATATAAATACATCATGGCTGAGCTTGACAAGATTGACGAAAAGCTCAACGCGGCCATCGACTGCTGCATAAATCCCAAGGATGACAGCGTTGTTGTAAGAAATCTCCTCAACTGGAGCGTTTCGGGCGTTGTTAAAGTACATGCAGACGGCTTTACTGGTGTTAAAACTCTTGACGGCAAGCTCCTCCCCTCTTATGTCAATGACGGTTATCTTTATTTCTTCGCCGAGGATGTTCCTCCCGTCGGCTACAAGGTATTTGAGCTGACAGAAGATGCGGCAGAATTTGACTGCGTAAAGGCGACGAAGAATCTTCTTGAAAACGAGCTTCTCAAGGTTGTTATTGACGATAACGGACTTCTCACAGAGGTTATCGACAAGAAAACAGGCAGACAGATTCTCACCGACAAGGGCAATCTTCTTACAATTTCATTTGACAAGCCCAGAC
>JAZUFU010000098.1:0-9388 GCA_045640865.1 Acutalibacteraceae bacterium
ATTTTGCCACCTCCCCCGAGGGAGGCTAAAAGGCGCCCCTTTGGGGAGCTGTCAGCAAAGCTGACTGAGGGGGTAATCGAGCAAAAGCGAAAAACGGGCGATTGATAATCGCCCCTACCGACTAAGGCGGAAGAATGCGCGAAAATTGAAAGCGGCAGGGGCATTTAAAGGAAACTGTCAACTGCCGTTGACAGAATGTGTCGCAACCGTAGAAAATAATTCACTGGATTATTTTCTACTGCGATCCCTGCCCTACAAGATAAAGGATTATAGCTGTATTGCCATTAATATAAAAAGGAGCAACCGTTTTGGCTGCTCCTGAATATAATTATTGATTATAATGTAATCTTGTGGAATACTTTCTTGCCTTTTTTGATGATTACGGGGGCTTCTTCAAGCTGAGCCTTTGTAATCTTCTGACCGATTGAAGTTACCTTTTCGTCATTGACAGCAACGCCGCCCTGGTCGATAGCGCGTCTTGCCTCGCCCTTGGAGGGAACGATGCCCGCCTTTAACATGGCGTCGATAACGGTAATTTCGCCGTCTGTGAAATCGTCGTCAGAAAGTGCTGTTGTGGGCATGTTAGCGGAATCTGCCTTGTTGGAGAACAGAGCTCTTGCAGCTTCCTGAGCTTTTTTTGCTTCGTCCTCACCGTGGATAAGCTTTGTAATCTCAAACGCAAAGATTTCTTTAGCCTTGTTAATCTCGCTGCCTTCAAGCTTCTCATACTCTCTGATTTCGTCCATGGGGATGAAAGTGAGCATCTTCATGCAGGTGATAACATCAGCATCGCCGATGTTGCGCCAGTACTGATAGAAATCATAAGGAGAAGTCTTTTCGGGGTCAAGCCATACAGCGCCCTTTTCGGTTTTGCCCATCTTTTTGCCCTCAGATGTGAGAAGCAGTTTGAAGGTCATGCCGTAAACATCCTTGCCGTCGCATCTTCTGCAAAGCTCAACGCCGCCGATGATGTTGCTCCACTGATCATCGCCGCCCAGCTGCAATTTACAGTCATATTTACGGTTAAGGGTGAGGAAGTCATAGCTCTGCATGAGCATATAGTTAAGCTCGAAGAATGAAAGACCTCTTTCACGTCTCTGCTTGTAGCACTCAGCGGCTAACATTCTGTTGACTGAGAAATGAACGCCGATTTCGCGGATGAAATCAATGTAGTTAAGTCCCCAGAGCCAGTCGGCGTTGTTGACCATCATAGCCTTGCCGTCTGAGAAATCAACGAACTTTGACATCTGCTTGCGGAAGCATTCGATGTTGTGAGTGATTGTTTCCTTGGTGAGCATCTTTCTCATATCAGTCTTGCCCGAGGGGTCGCCTATCATGCCTGTGCCGCCGCCGAAAAGAGCGATGGGAGTATGACCTGCTCTCTGCATGTGAGCCATAACCATTGCGGAAACAAAATGACCAATGTGAAGGCTGTCCGCTGTGGGGTCAAAGCCTATATAAAACTTGATTTTTTCGCTGCCGAGAAGCTCGCGAATCTTTTCAGAGTCGGTAGTCTGAGCGATAAGTCCTCTTTCAACGAGGGTGTCAAATACATTTTCCATTGTTTGTGTCTCCTTTTATTTACTAACTTCGTAATTTTAACATTTTAAAGCAATAATGTCAACTGCAACAGGGGATAAAGTGGAAAATAATTTCAGCATATTCATAAAACAAATGAATTATGCGTAAATAAAACGCGGGAGCGCAATGCGCTCCCTTAAACAAATATGAAAATTAAGCATAAATTCTGTAGCGGCGAACTGCGTGTTCGCAGATTTACGAAAAATCTCAGATAGAACACATGCTGTGAAAAAGAATTATCATAAATTTTCCGCATCGTTCACACAATTAAAAAATTTCAACCGTGGTATCCCGAAGATTAACTTCTCTTTGACCAGGTGGATGGCATGAATGCGAGAATCAGCGGATAAATTTCAAGCCTGCCGAGAAGCATTGCAAACGAAAGAACAACCTTTGAGAAGTCTGTATATGCCGAATAGCTGTACGCAGGGCCTACCCAGCCGAGACCGGGGCCGACGTTATTGAAGCACGAAACCGCCGCGGTCAGATTTGTTTCAAGTCCGAACGGCTCGAAGCATATAAGCAGGAAAATAACGGCAAGGCAGACAATGTAAATCGCGAAATACGCGTTGACGCCTTTAATTGTAATTTCATCAACACGCTTGCCCTCCATCTTGATAACTCCGACTGAGCGCGGATGAATCAGATGGCGGAATTCTCTTTTGACAAGCTTGATAAGCAGGAGAACTCGCGAGAGCTTGAAGCCGCCCGCGGTTGAACCTGCGCACGCGCCGAGGAACATCAGAATAAAGATAATGCCCTTGGAGAACTGCGGCCAGTTGTTGAAATTAACCGTTGAGTAACCTGTGGTTGAAACGATACTTGCCACCTGAAAAACGGAATGACGTATTGATGTGAAAAGGTCGGGGAACATTCTGTGAGTGTTGAGAGTAATCGCGGCGGTGGAAACAGCAACAAGTGAGCAGTAGAACCAGAGCTCGCCGCTCTTAAAGACATTCTTTATCTTTTTGAGAAGAATGAGGTAATAGAGGTTGAAGTTCACGCCGAAAACAAGCATGAAAATCGTGATTACCCACTGACTGTACGCGCTGTAGCTGCCGATGCTGTCCGCTTTTATGCCGAAGCCGCCTGTGCCTGCCGTGCCGAAAGAGTGAACAACGCTCTCAAATAAATTCATGTCGCCGAGGCAGAGCAGAATTATCTCAACAACCGTGATAACAACATAAATCAGGTAAAGAATTTTCGCCGTGTCGGCAATTCTCGGCACAAGCTTGCCGAAGGTCGGTCCCGGAACTTCGGCTCTCATGATATGGATTGAGCGGTCGGAATTCGATGGAACAACAGCCATGACGAAAACGAGAACGCCCATGCCGCCTATCCAGTGAGTGAAGCTTCGCCAGAAAAGCAGTCCCTCACTCATTGCCTCAACATTGTCAAGGATTGACGCGCCCGTTGTGGTGAAGCCGCTGACGGTTTCAAAGAAAGCGTCAAAATAATTGGGGATTTCACCGCTGATAACGAAAGGCAGCGCGCCTATCGCGGAAAGGAAAAGCCACGAAAAAGCTACGATAACGAAGCCGTCCTTGGCATAGACGCCCTTATATTGCGGCTTGAAAGCAAATGAAAATATCAGACCGACTGCAAGCGCAACGGCGATTGTGATAAGAAAAGCAAAAACGCAGTTGTTTTTGTATCCTAAAGAGACAAGCAGCGGAAGCACGAGAAGCGCAGCTTCAACAAGGACAACCCTGCCTATCATAGTTAAAACCATTCTACGATTCATAACGCCTGTACCCTCACTTGATAATATCGGAAAAATCTCTGAGCCTTCTGCTCGCGGCGGCGATAACAATAACTCTGTCGCCTGCCATGAAGACATCATCGCCTGTGGGAGTTATGGGCTTTCTGCCCCTTGCTATGCCTGCGATAATGGTGTTAGCGCCGAGCTGGAGGTCTTTGAGAGGAATATTGAGGAATTTGCAGTCGGCTTTTACGTTGAATTCGAGAGCTTCAACATTGCCGTCCATGAGCTTATAAAGCGTTTCAACATTACTGCCCAGTGAATTTTCAAGCGCGCGGGCGTATCTGACAATTTTATTTGAAACAATGTCTCTCGGGGAAATGATGCAGTCCATGCCGAGATTTTCGGCTATATTGATATATTCGTGTCTGTTGATTTTGGTTATTACCTTCGGAACATCACTCTGCATTGCGGAAACGGAAATAAGAATATTCTGCTCGTCCATGCCTGTGAGCGCAACGAAAGCGTCAACAGAGCCGAGGCCTTCCTCGTTAAGAATTTCCTGCTTCGCGCCGTCGCCGTGGATAACAACAGCCTTCGGGAATCTGTCGCACATATTGCGGCAGATTTCACGGTCTTTTTCTACTATTTTAACGCTTGTGCCGATTTTTATGAGCATTTCGGCAAGATAGTTTGCGGATTTGCTCGCGCCGATTATCATGACATTCTTAGCCTGCTTCTGAATTACACCCGAAGCCTTGAGCATTTTGAGAATGTCGATTCTCGTTCCCGTGATACCGATTTTATCGCCGCCCTTGAGCACAAAGCTGCCGTCGGGGATAAAGACCTCCTTGCCTCGCTGAACAGCGCAGACAAGCACATTGCTTTTGCATTTCGCGCGGAAATCCGTAAGGGTTGTGCCGCTGAGCGTGCTGTCCTGCTTAAGGCGCAGCTCTATCATCTGAACATTACGGCTTGAGAAAGTGTCAATCTTAACGGCTGACGGGAGCTTTAAGATGTCAAACATCTCCTGAGCGGCAAGCCTTTCGGGATTGATTGACATTGAAATGCCGAGATTCTGACGAAGGAAGCCGAGTGTCTGGTCGTTGTATTCGCGGTTTCTTACACGCGCTATCGTGTTGCTTGCGCCCATTTTGCGCGCGATGAAGCACGAGAGCATATTAAGCTCGTCAGAGCTTGTAACGGCGATAAACATATCAGCCTTGCCCGCGTTGGCTTCTTCAAGAACGGCATAATCAGAGCCGTTGCCGCAGACGCTCATAATATCATAATTGTTGGTAATGTCAGATATAACATCTTCGTTGATGTCGATAGCTGTTACATCATGACCTTCAGCGACAAGGCTTGAGAGGATTTCCTCGCCTATTTTGCCGCAGCCCATAACAATAATGTTCATAAAAATCAAGTCCTTTTGCGTATCAATTTTTTTGATTTAATAGATTTTACCACTAATTGCAGTTTTTTTCAAGAAGAATATTTAAGAGAAGTCTGTCGCAGCGGAATAAGCCGCTTTTGCGGGCGGCATTTTAGTGCTTTCAGCTTGCACAATTCACTCGCGAATGATATAATACAATAAAAAACGGGAGGTAATATTATGAAAATTTGTAAAAAATTTGCATCAGTTTTTCTCGCGGTTCTTATTATGCTTTCGGTTATGCCGATTGCAGGCATTGATTTTTTCAGGGCAGGCGCGTTTGACTCATTTGGTCAGATAACCAACACTGTAAGCTACACATTTGACGCATATACAGGCACAATGACAATCAGCGGTGAAGGCGAGCTTTCAGATGCGGAATATATAGACAATTTCGATATGTATTCCAGCCCTTTCTATGAAAACAATTACATAAACAGCGTTATCATTGAAGACGGAGTCGTAAACATTCCGTATAAAATGTTTGATAACTGCGACAGTCTCGAAACCGTAACAATCAGCGACAGTGTTAAAACTATCGAATCAGAAGCATTCAGCGAATGTGATAACCTTAAAACCGTTACAATCGGCAGTTCAGTTGAATATATAGGCGCTTACGCGTTTATTAATACATCAATGGGCTCTGTACCTGTTGATTTCTTCTACAACGGAATTTATGAGCAGTGGAAAGAAATCAAAATTGAGTATGAAGATGACCTGTACTGCGTTTCTGCCATGGGAATACATCTCATCGACGGCAAAACTGCTATTACTCCTGGTATTTATTATTCCTTCGATGAAGCAACGTGCGAAATGACGGTCGGCGGCGAGGGCGAAATGCACCTTCCAAGTTATTATTCTGAAAATTATTATTATGACTTGGCGCTTTTTCCGCTTGAAGATAATGACATAATAAAAAGCGTTGTCATTGAAGACGGAATTACAGCTGTTTATTGTTTTTATGACTGCGACAGCCTTGAAACCGTAACAATCAGCGACAGCGTTAAAACTGTCGGAGTCGGAGCATTCGCCTATTGTGATAATCTTAAAAGCGTAACAATCGGCAGCTCAGTTGAATACATCAGCGGATTTTCGTTTGTAAAAGGTTACGGAGAAGCAACGTATGCCGATTTCACCTACAACGGAACTTTTGAGCAATGGAATGAAATAGAATTTGAATATGATTACGAAGATATGTTCTATAGCTCTGCTGTCAGGGGTGTACATCTCAGCGACGGCAAAACAGCCATGGCTCCGCATATATATTATACATTCGACGAAGCCACGGGAACAATGACAGTCGGCGGCAATGGCGATATCTGTAGCCCCGGTTATTATTTCGACAGCAGTTTTTATCCGTTTGATTATAATAATTCAATAAGAAGCGTTGTTATTGAGGACGGAATTGAATCTGTATGCGGTTTTTACGACTGCGACAGCCTTGAAACCGTAACAATCAGCGACAGCGTTAAAACTCTCGGAGCCGGAGCATTCGTCGATTGTGATAATCTTAAAAGCGTAACAATCGGCAGCTCAGTTGAATACATCAGCGGATATTCGTTTGTAAAAAGTTACGGAGCACCAACGTATGCTGATTTTACCTACAACGGAACTTTTGAACAATGGAACAAAATAGAAATTGAATCAGGTTATGAAGATATATTCTATGGCTCTGCTGTCAGGGGAGTACATCTCAGCGACGGCAAAACAGCCATGGCTCCGCATGTTTATTATATATTTGACGAAGCCACGGGCACAATGACGGTCGGCGGCAGCGGTAATATCTATGGTCCGGGTTATTATTTCAACAGCGATTATTATCCGTTTGATTATAATGATTCAATAAGAAGCGTTGTCATTGGAGACGGAATTAAATCTGTAATCGGTTTTAACGACTGTACTAATCTTGAAAGTGTAACACTCGGCAGCTCAGTTGAAAAAATCGAGGCCGCATTTTATCGTCCTTCATATAATAATGAGCCGCCGATTGATATTTTCTATCACGGAACACTTGAGCAGTGGAATAAAATAGAAAAAGATGAATATTTCTTCGACGGTTATTCGCCGAAATCAGTTCATCTCATCGACGACAAAACTCTTATAACTGAAAATGTGTATTATACATTCGATGAAGCCACGGGCACAATGACGGTCGGCGGCAGCGGCGAGATTCCTGACCATTATGGCGACACCCCTGAAACATCAGCCTTCGTTGAAAGCAGTCTGATAAAAAATATTGTTATAGGGGACGGAATAACGGGAATAGGCAACAGAAGATTTTCGGGCTGCGACAACCTTGAAAGCGTAACAATCGGCAGCGGAGTTAAAAAAATGGGCGAAGTATTTTACCGTTATTCGTATGAAGATCATCCGATTGAAGTTTATTATAACGGAACTTTAGAGCAGTGGAATGAAATAGAAAAAGATGAATATTTCTTCGAATATGCATCGGAATCAGTTCATCTCATCGACGGCAAAACCGCTGTATCTGAAAATGTGTATTATACATTTGACGAAGCAACAGGTACAATGATTTTCAACGGTGAGGGCGAGATACCCGACTGTCCTTATTATTTTTTAACAACACACCCGTTAAATGAAAACGGCTCAGTAAAAAGCATTATTATAGGGAACGGAATAACAGCTATCGGCGAGTGTATGTTTATGAATTGCGACAGCCTCGAATCAGTAACAATCAGCGGCAGTGTTGCAGAAATAGGCTACGGCGTATTCCGTGAATCCGACAATCTGACAGATATTTATTATGTCGGCACCGAGGAAGAGTGGAACGCAATTGAAAAAGAGTATTTCGAAGCCTCCTGCCGCCCCGATGTAACTATTCATTTCATCACCGTTGCGGACGAGCCGATAAGCGGGAATTCCGCGCTTGAGCTTAACAGCGCTGACGGCGGCGAAATGACAATCAGCGGCTTTACGGCAGGCGCGACTGTAAGCAACCTTGCGGAAATGACTGCCGAAGGCTGGACGGCTTCTGTTGCCACTGCCGACGGTTCAGACAGAATCGGCACAGGCTCTGTCATCACGCTGACCTCCGCAGAGGGTGAAACAATTGAATGTACTGCGGTTGTTTACGGCGATACAAACGGCGACGCGTGGTATGACGGCACGGACTCAACGCTTGTCAGCTGCCTTGCTGGCGGACTTCTTTCAAAGGAGCAGGTCGGCGAAGCGGCATACACCGCGGCGGACTGCAACCATGACGGCGTGATTGACGAAAACGATGTCGCTCTGCTCGAGCAGGCAGGTCTTATTCTCGCGAATGTTGACCAGTCGAAAACTCCCGACGAGCTCCACGAGGACGCGGCGTTCAGCGAATATCTCAATCTGATTTCACAGACCGCCCAAGCGGAAGAAATCGTTCCCGATACCGCACCCGAAACCGCCGAAACAGAAATCACCCCGACCTTCATTCAGAGAATAATCAACCTCATCAGAACAATCCTCAGCATAGTAGTTTTACTTTTCAAATAAACAGAAAAGCTTCCCGACGGGGCGTCTCAAAGTAATAGATAATAGTGAATAGAACGGCAGGGCTTGCCCCTGCCGTTCTCAAAATCTACCGTCATCACGAGTAGGGGAGCGCATTGCGCTCCCGCTTTCTCGGGGTTTAACCCCGAGAAAAAACATGGCTCCCTTGTGTGCGGGAGCTGTCGAGCGTATGCGAGACTGAGGGATTGTCTGTTCAATTTTTGCTCAATTTTCCGTCTTCATCGGTAGATGTGATTATCAATCGCCCGTTTTCTTCCCTCACGCAAACTTTTTCTGTTTCCATTTCTGCCGTAATGTGCTATAATACGCGTGAGGTGATTTTTATGACACTTAAAAAAATAATTTCTCTTTCACTTTCAATGGTTTTCACGCTCGGCTGTTTTCCGTTTGCGTTCTGCGCGGGAGCTGTGTCTCAGCCGTTCCCCGAGGGCACTGCCGACAGCGGCTATTTCAGAATTCCGTCGCTGACAACGCTTAAGAGCGGCAGAGTTTTCGCGAGCGCGGATATCCGCTACGGCAACGGCACGGATTCCCCCGCGAATATCGACACAGGCGTCAGATTTTCCGACGATTCGGGCGAGAGCTGGTCAGACGTTCAGCTCGTCAACCATTTCACTGATTTTGAAGATAAAAGCTCCGACGAGGTTGTGATTTCAAGCGCGTCATTTATCGACAGCACCGCTGTCGCGGACGGGGAGGGGAATATATATCTTCTCTGCGACGCCTGCCCAGCGTTCATGGGCGCGCCCTACGCCAAGCCGTTTGATAACGGATTTCTCGGCGGTAAAATCGCCCTCCGTGATAAAACCACCGAAACCGAGCTTGAAAGCGAAAAGCTCGACGAAAAGCATTATCCCTATTATATCGACGAGTTTGAAAACGGCTTTGCGCCCGTTAAAAAATACGCCGATTCCACGCCTTACAACGGCTATTTCGTTGACCGTGAATACAATCTTTACAAAATGAATAACAATACCCTCGAAAAGGTTATGATAAATCAGCTTGACCGCCTCGGTAACAAAACCGACACGCTCACTCAGGCAAATGTTTTCTACGCCTGCTCACCGCTGAAGATTTACCCCGCGTTTTACCTCTGGATGCGTAAAAGCACCGACGGCGGAGAGACATGGAGCGACCCGATGATTCTCAATCCGCAGATA
>JAZUFU010000099.1:0-11600 GCA_045640865.1 Acutalibacteraceae bacterium
CCCCTCAGTCTGCTTCGCAGACAGCTCCCCAAAGGGGCGCCTTTTCTGTGCTTACCGAGAGAAAAAATCAGATAACTGTTAAAGCTCGAGCACAGTGCGGCGAAACAGATAACAGTTACCCCGACTATAAATTCTGATTTATCCGCTTTTTTACAGCACCCTGTTTTTATAGATGAAATATTTGAAAAATCTTGTCGCGTCCGAGTCGGAGATAATATTCACAAGCTCCTGCAGGCCTGTCTTTTTCGCGAGCCGCTCGACAAGGCTTTCTTTGCTCTCGGTCGGGAAGTCGGCGTCAACAAAGCCGTCCTCCTCCACTGCTGAGCCCGTGCCGTTGACGGCGGTAAAAATCTGACTGCGATTGCAAAGCGGCGTTACGGAAACGGACATGATATAGTTGACCTTTACGCTGCTGTAGGTCAGCCACTCGGGGATAGTGCCGCTGAACGGAACGGAAACACTCTGCTTCGGCGGAATTGAAAACGCCCTGTTAATGTCAAATTTCAGCTCAACACCCTGCGTTTTGATTGAAAGAATATACGCTGTCCTGCTCTCTGAGCAGTTGGTGATTATAAGATTTTTGTCCTGCGGAGTGATGTATCCCGCACTGCTATGGTCAAACTCAACATAAACATCCTGCGTCGCACTCGTGGTGTCCTTAAACTGAGGATATTCCTTAAAAGTATCAACATCAATGGGAGTATCGGTCAGAAGGAGCTTAAACAGCAGGCTTCTCGAATACTCGTCCCAGAACTCCATGCCGTGGAAAAGTCCTTTGACAAGCCATGTGTTTTTCGGCAGATAACAACCGTCGGTTTCGATATCCATTGACGGCGAAACGGTTTTGCAGTCGCTAAGCTCAGACTTGACAAAAGAAGTCGAAAATCTCTTGCCGAACGGCGCGGCGTACGCGCCCGTGGAGGACTTGACGGTGATAATGCCGTCGGAATTATCGTTCTGCCCCGTGATGATTCTGTTGCCGCAGCCTGCGATAATGTTCACCCTTACGCCTGCGGCTTGAGCGGCGGCGAAAATTTCTCTGTAATTCGCCATAATCTCATAGTGAACATAGTCGCTCTTTTTTATAAGCTCGGCGCTGTCCTCGGGGTCAAGGAGCTTCGCTTTCAGCTCCTCGTAATCGTCGGGCGCGATGAAATCCCATATACTGCTCCAGTAGAGAATGCCCTCCCTCGCGCGGGGAATCAGCTTCTCAATAACGCCGTCAAGGAAACCGAGCTGATGCGCGCGGACAATCCAGTTGAAGTCGGTTTCGCAGACGGAATGATACTCAAGATAGCGCACCATTGTCTCCTCATCGAAGTCGCATTCGCCCTTGAGCATATCCGCGGCAATACCCGCGCCCGCAAGGGCAGGTTCGTCCATGACGACATTATAAAGGTCGCCCTTGTCGAGATAACGCGCGATATAGGTTGCGGTTATGAGCCCTCCGTGGCTGACGGCGACAATATTGACCTTGTCCTTGCCCGTGTAAGCCTTAACATCGTTTATGTAATTGTCAAGGTCTTTTGCGCAGTCAACCGCGCTCATTCTGAAATCGCAGTTGAAATAGAACACATTTTCCTCGCCGACTAATCTGTCGAGCTCCCTTGTCATGTCAAGCTCAACACGGTAGTCGCCGTCGGGATAAACTCTGTTCATGTAGCTGTCGCAGGTTTCCTCCGCCTTAACAAGAATCGGGCGGACATTTTTAACGCTTGTGCCGTCGGGATTACAGCGCATGGCGTCGAGAATATTCAGAAGACAGTCGGCGGCGGAGTCGATAAGAAGCGAGTTGTCGCCGTCCCTTGACAGAGTTCTGACGCCCTGTATCATTTTAGCTGCGCTTTTGAAAACGGGCGGCAGAATGTCTCTCAGCTCCCAGCCCCATGCGGCGTGAGTTTCGCCGTTTTCGTCATAGCACAGCGAAGCGGAGGCATAGCCCGGCACAAGGACGACGGGATAGCCGCCGTAATCATTGGCGGAAACCGCGCAGAACGGAACAGCCGCGGCAAGAATGACCGCAGAGAGAATTATGCAGATGATTCGTTTCATTTTGTGCCTCCCCTTTCTATGGTTTGATGAAATTATGTTTGATTTTCAGACGGGCGATTGATAATCGCTCCTACCGCGTTTTAATGAATGATGAATATTGAATAATGAATAATTGCGGAAAAGCTCCGCTTTTGAACATTTTATTCGGGACGCCCGGAGGTCGTCCCCTACAAGCTCAAATTGAGCAGTGCGGTTGCAGGGGTTGGCGTCCCCGACAACCCGCAGATTTACGGCAAATTTTCCGTATCGAGCACACAATTAGAAATTATCAACCGTGATGCCCCGACGATAAAGCGGGCGATTGATAATCGCCCCTACGACCGAGGACGGGAGATTATTTAATATCGGAATGCGGCAGGGGCAAGCCCCTGCCCTACAATGCCCAATTTTTAAATTGAGCATACCATGAGAAAAAAATATTGCAAGTTTTACGCATCGAGCACACAGTCATAAAATTTGAACCGTGGTACTTCGAATATAAAAGGCGGCTGAGAGAGCCGCCTTTTAATTATTTTGCAGATACTGTTTCTTTTGCGAGCTTTTTCGCGGCTTTCTGTGCTTTTTCCTTTTTGCGCAGACCGAGCTTAAGAGCGATACCGCCGATGCACGCGCCGAGGGTGTTGGCTACGATGTCGGTCATGGTGTCCATAAGCGCAAAGCGTGCCTGCCACAGCGGTGAATCCTTATCAAACCACGGCTGGAAAATAAGGTGGTCAAGTCTCGCGGGGCCAATCTCCTTCGCGTATTCATAAGACCAGTGCTGTGTGTCGCCGTACTCTGCGGCGTGCATGTTCATCTGGTCGAATGAGAATTCCCAGCACTCCCACATAGTACCGAACATGAACGAAATGCTGAACGCGGCAAGAACCACAACCGCAACGGGAAGCTCGATCTGGTCTCTGCTCTCATAGGCTTTCATGAAGGTGAAGCCTGCGAAAACGAGGATACAGCCGCTGACGAAATGAAGCGTAGTGTCCCACCACCATACTTTGTAATAGAAGTTGACATAAGCTCCCATAAAAGCGGTAAGGAAAATGTAAACGCTTGTAACATTCTGAACATATGACGGCAGATGTCTGAACACATGCGACTTGGGGAAAAGCTGGAAAAGCTCCCAGCCGAAGGTCAGGCAGGTGTTGCCTATCATCATTGTGCGGATTTTATCTTCATATTTATCATAATGGACGAACGACTCAATCGTGCCCGCTATCATTGCGATTCTGATAATCCACCATAAAACACGTTCCCATGTTTTACTGTTGTCAATAAGCCTTTTGAAATATCCTTTCATTTGCATACCTCATTTCTTTTAAAATTCTCAAAGATAATATCATATTATTTTATACATTTCAACCTTTTTTCAAAACTTAATAAATAATTAACTATTTGAAAATTTTAAGAGTGAAACCGTAGCTTGAATACGCCGCTTCGACGCGCTTGCCGCCGCTGTTGGAGGCGCAGAAGGTTACAACGCCCGCGTCAACCTCACTCTGACTTTCGACATTTTCCGTGAAGCCGGCGGCTTTGAGCTTTTCGGTGTACTCCTGCACGGTGGCGGCAGATGTTTCTTTGATAAGGAAAATATAGTAGTTCTCGCCTTTTTCTTCATATTCGGCGCTCATTGTAACCGTCCCGAAATCAACGGGCGGCACGAAGGCTGTGTATTCATTATCCACCCAGCCCTTGCCGACAAACCACGAGCCCTCCTCGTTAGAGAGAGTACCCGAGCCGTCCTCGTTATACTCGAGGGTGTAGCCGTCCTGCTCGACAAAATCCTTGATTTTTTCTTTTTCCTCGTCGCTGTAGCCGTCAAAGCTGTCAAATCTGCCGTGCTCAATCTTCTGAGCAAGATGAGACGCTTCCTCGGCAGGCATGGTTGTAGTGGTGGTTTTTTCAAAAATTTTGCCCGATATGATATTCGAGAACACGCCGCCGTCATCTTTGCCGCTGTCAGCTTTGCCGTTTTCATCCTTGCCGCCCGAGCAGGCGCAGAGACTCAGCAGCAGAGCGGCGCAAAGAGCGATAGCTGTTAATTTTTTCAAGAGAATTCCTCCCGTATCAGTAAACCATCTTACTGAAAGCGTTGCAGTAGGTCTGGTTGCCGATAGCAAACATATAGTTGATAGCCATAACCTCGTTTATGCCGTTTGCCGCAACGAATGTGGGCAGATTCATATCAATCCACCTCGGGTCAACAACATAAACCTCCTCGTAGTTGTTGCAAAGGAACGGAACTAAAGCGTTGCCGTAGGACTCCTTGATTACAAGGATTTTCTTGCCGTTTTTGACGCTTGTTACAATCTTTTCAAGCGGCTGGTCGCCCGCGATGAAGGCAAGGTATTTATTGGAGTCGTTGACCTCTCTTGCGACAACATAGGTCGAAACGCCGTCAGTCGGATTCATCGCCGTGTTGGGATAAACCGTGTTCTGAACATCAACGGAAAGGTCGAAGCACTCAACATAATCGGGATTGTCGGCAAGCACCTGCGCCTGCTGAGAAGCCTTGTAAAGCGAGCCCAAGAAGCCGTCGAGCTTATGAGTGGCAAAGGATTCAAGCGGTGTGGCAGTGTTGCCCGAAACATCGCAGAACGCCTTGTAGCCGCAGTAAGCTCCCCTCGCCGTCCAGTGATGGTCGGAGCGGAAATAGATATAATCCTTAACATTGTCAACAAGATTCGAATAAACATCAACCTTAATGATTGAATCGCTGAGCATATCGTAGGTTTTCTGAATGGAATCGCGCTGAGAATGAACGCCCTCTCTGTACTGCGCCGTGCCGTAAAACTCAATAGCGGTCGGGCAGAGCATCGAGTAGAACTTAACGCCGTTAGGCATTGCCGCGGCGGTTCTGTTGAGCATATCCGCGTAATTTTTGGATTTTTCCTGATTGTGATAGTACATTTCAAGGGCGCGGTTGCCCGCGATGAGAATAGAGCCGCGGATTGAAGCCTCGCTGTCGGGAGCGACCTCGGCGGTATTTTCTTTCATGCCCTGCTTCTTTTCACCTAAAAGGTCAACGCCCTCGCCGACGAAGTCCTCGTCCTTCTTCTCGGTGGAAATCATAACCTCGTCGCTTCCGCCCGAAAATCTTGTGAAAACATCGTTGATTTTATTACTGCACGACATAAAAAAGCTTCTCGCGGGGAAATTGTCGGAGTAGAAATTTTCAAAGTCAACGGTATATTCGCCCTTGAAAAGAGATGAAAAGCTGAATTTCGGCTTTTCCGCGAGCTTACGGTTTTCTTCTTTAGAGACGGTTTTGTTTTTATCCACCGCGCTGACAAAGCCGAAAAGCACAAGTATTGCCGCGAAAAGCACGGCTGAGAGCCTGTAAAGTCTCTTTAAAAGAGGGATTTTTTTGCCGTCTTTGGTGGTGTTGAGCTTTTTCGCTCCGCCCTGCAAGGTCTTTTTCGCCGTGTCCGCAATTTTGCCGGCTTTGGTTTCCCTGCGGACGGGCTTCTGCTTCTGCGAAGCCGCCGACTTTGTTGAGTCTGAAGCTCTGACGGGCTTTCTCGGTCTTTCGGGCATAAGGGGCTGCTCGTCAAGATTCATCCCCGCAAACCTGTCAACTCCGTTTACCACGCCTCTTTTTATATCTTTGGTACGCTCCTCATCCTGAGCAAATCTTTTGCTGCTGTCTTCAATTCGTCTGAAAAGGGCTCTGTACTCCTCATTATCCATATCGTAACCGCTTCTGTTTTCTGCCATAGACACACCTTCTTTGCTTTAGGCAGCACCGCACAATCCGCGGCGCACGCCTTGCTTGATTAAATTAAAATCTGAAATATAAGAACGGGTTGTAAGTTGAACCCACAAGGCAGCTCACGCTGATAAACAGCGCCGCAACCTGGAAAATAATCGTTGCAATCTGAACAATCTCTTTGCCGTGCTTCATGCGCGCAGCGAGCTTTCTGAGCTTCTTTGCGAGCATTGCCGCAAGCGGAGTTACGGCGATAATCGCGGCGATGAAGAGCAGAATTCTGTTCTTGAACATTATGCCGTCGCCTGCGGCGGAGAAGCCGTGAGCGCCCACCAGCGAGGCAAACAGACCGCCGACGCGCTTCATGTCCTCAAAGTAGAAGAATATCCAGCCGATAAGCACAGCGAAGATTGTGTAAATATGCTGAACGGCGGAGGGCAGCTTTGCGAGCTTTTCGCCCCACACCTTCTTTTCGAGCACGAGCAGCACGAAATAGTAGAAGCCCCACAGCATGAAGTTCCAGCTCGCGCCGTGCCAGAAGCCTGTCAGCACCCACACGACAAGGAGGTTGAAGATGTGATTCTTCCTGTTGCCGCCGAGGGGGATATAAACATAATCGCGGAAGAACGAGCTGAGGGTGATATGCCACCTGCGCCAGAACTCCGTAACGGATTTTGAAATGTAGGGATAACGGAAGTTCTCGGGGAATGAGAAGCCCATCATCTTGCCAAGACCGATTGCCATGTCGGAATATCCCGAGAAGTCGAAGTAAATCTGGAAGAAGTAGGCGATTATGCCCATCCACGCCTGAACGAAAGTTACTTTTTTGAGGTCGCCGTCAAGGTAAAGAGTAGCGATTTCACCGAGCATATTTGCGAAAAACGCCTTTTTGAAAAGACCGATAACAAACCTTGTTATGCCGTTTGAAATGCTCTTGTAGGTTACCTTGCGCTTGTTGATTTCCTTTTCAATGTCGCTGTAACGGACAATAGGACCTGCGATAAGCTGAGGGAACATACTGACATAAAGCAGGAGCTTATAGTAGCTGTTCTGACACTTGACATCGCCGCGATAAACATCGACAACATAGGAAAGAGCCTGGAAAGTATAGAATGAAATGCCTATGGGCAGGGCTATGTTTGTTTTAATCTCCGTGCCGAAAAGGGCGTCGATATTACCTGTGAAGAAGTTGAGATATTTGAAGATAATCAGCGCGCCGAGAGTGAGCACAGCCGCGCCCGCAACGGCGGCTTTGGCTATGGGCGTGTTTCTGTTTCTGTCGATAAGGATACCCGCGCCGTAGTCAATAAGCGACACAAGCACCATGACGATTATCCATTTAGGCTCGCCCCATGCGTAAAAGAAAAGTGAAGCGGCGAGGATTATTATATTTTTCAGCTTGATGTCAGCGGCGAAATGCTGAGCAATCAGGGTAATCGGCAGAAAAACGAAAAGGAAAAACAAGCTGGAGAATACCATACATTCGACTCCTTATATAGAATGACCAATCAAAAGGTACAATTACACATAATAATTCAGTTTATAATATAATAATACGAAACGGGTATTTTTTCAAGAGTTTTAGGACATTATGAGCAAAAAAATGTTGTAAATTTATTGTTTTTTCAGCTTGTTTTTTATTTCAAATACAAGTATAATTAAGTTACACTATGCTTTGTGCAAATACAGGAGGTAAACAATGAAAACATTTGTATTTCAGGGCGATTCGATAACCGATTCGGGCAGAAGCCGCGACAACAACAACCACTGGCACATGGGCTACGGCTACCCCGACCTTGTGGCTTCCGAAATCGGCTTCAAACGCCCCGCAGAATTTAAATTTATAAACCGCGGCGTAAGCGGCGACAAGGCGGCGCAGATGTATTCGAGAATCAAGGCGGACACAATTGACCTGTGCCCCGATTATCTTTCAATTCTCATCGGCGTCAATGATGTATGGCATCCCCTCAATGACGAAAGCGGCAGAAAAGGCTACAGCGTTGAAAGATACACTCAGCTCCTTTCAATGTTTGTTGAGGACGTTCTTGAGACAAAGCCCGACACGGTTATTGCCATTCTTGAGCCTTTCGTGCTTGACGGAACGGCGACTCACGAAAAAATCGACGCGTTTGTTTCGGGCGTAAGCGAAAGAGCAAAGGCGGCAAAGGCTGTTGCGGAAAAATACAACCTCGTATTCGTTCCGCTCCAGGACGAGTTCAACAAGAAGCTCCTGCTTGCTCCCTCGGGCGAATGGCTTATTGACGGTGTTCACCCCACTCACGCAGGTCATCAGCTCATAGCAAACGAGCTTATAAAGGCACTTGATTTATAATAATACAGAGGAGAAAAAAACATGTATAAGTTTCCTATCGGCGTTATAGTTGACAGCTTCCGTCTTCCCATTCCTGAGGCGGTTAAAAAAGCGGCAGAAGTCGGCGCACAGGGCATTCAGGTTTATGCTTCACGCGGCGAAATGGCTCCCGAAAACATAACAGCGGCAAAGAGAGCTGAATTCAGAAATCTTGTTGCTGACAACGGTCTTGTAATCTCCGCTCTGTGCGGCGACCTCGGCGGCGGCGGATTCGTTCACCCCGACCAGAACGATTTTAAGGTTGAAAAGTCAAAGAGAATCCTTGACCTTGCAAAAGAGCTCGGCACAGACATCGTTACAACTCACATCGGCGTTGTACCGCAGGACAAGAACCACGACCGCTACAAAATCATGCAGGAAGCGTGCTTTGAGCTCAGCCGCTATGCAGACAGCATTGACGCTCACTTCGCGATTGAGACAGGCCCCGAGACCTCGATTACTCTTAAAGGCTTCCTTGATGAGCTTGGCTCAACAGGCGTAGGCGTTAACCTCGACCCCGCGAATCTCGTCATGGTTACAGGCGACAACCCCGTAAACGCTGTTCACAACCTCAAGGATTACATAGTTCACACCCACGCAAAGGACGGCGTTCAGAATTATTACCTTAATCCCGACCTTGTTTACGGTATGCCCGGTGCTGAAAATGAGCTGAAGCTCGGCGAGCACACAGTTGAAGGTCCTTCATTCACAGAGGTTCCGCTCGGCACAGGCAGTGTTCCTTTCAAGGAGTATCTTGAAGCTCTTGACGAAATCGGCTACAAAGGCTTCCTCACAATTGAAAGAGAAGTCGGCGACGACCCCGCAAAGGACATTCAGGGCGCGGTTGAATTCCTCAAAGGCATCATTTTATAATTTAATATCATAAAAAAAGTCGCAGAACGGAAAGTTTTGCGGCTTTTATTTTTGCGGCAGTAAAACGGATATAGACAGAACGGATACCGTGAAAAAAGCTATAGCAAAATTCCCGCATCGTCCTCACAATTACAAATTTCATCCACGATACCCCGAATAAAAAACGGGCGATTGATAATCGAGCATACCGACGAGGAGGGAAAATTGTGCGGAATTTGAAAGCGGGAGCGCAATGTCCCCTACAAGCATAAATTGAGTCGTGCGTTTGTAGGGGTCATTCACGAATGACCCGTCAAATTACCGTAATTTTAAAACGGGCGATTTGTGAATCGCCCTACCGACAAAGACGGAAATTTCTGCGAAAATTGAGCAGACAATCCCTCAGTCTCGCATACGCTCGCCAGCTCCCTTTGCACAAGGGAGCCATTTTTTCTCGGGATTTAACCCCGAGAATGCGCTCCCGCGTTTCCCTGAATAAAAAAAGCCGCTCCGCGCGGAGCGGAGCGACCGGGTTTAATTATGGATTAGTGGAGAACGTCAATAGTAAGAGTTACATCCTCTGAAGTAACCCATGCTGATGTGGCTGAACGTGATGCGAACTGATAAACCATACCGTTGCCAACCTTGAAGAAGTTCTGCTTGATTGTCCATACGAGCTGACCGTCAACCTCTTCAACTGTAGCCTTTGAGCTGGTGGGTGTAAGAGTTGTGGTTGTGCCGTTATAGATAACCTGAAGCTTTGTAACATCAGTTGTTGTCTTAACAACTATGTTATGTGTACCGTACTTAAGTCTTCCGTCATAAGCATCGGGAACTTCTGCTGAGAAGATTGTGTTGTCAGAAACCTGAACAGTTGCGTTATAAGTATAAGTCTTGTCTGACCATACAGAATTTGCATTCTTAACGCGTGCTTCATAAGTTTCTTCTGCTGCACGGCTCATAAGGTTTACTGTCCATGTCTGTGTGCCGTCTTCGTTGTCCTTGATGTCAAGGGTACGTGAATAGCCTTCATAATATGTGAAGGTATTGCCGTTTACATCGATGAACTGAATCTTCTTAACGGGCTTATTTACAAGAACCTCAAGCTCTGTGTATTTACCAACAACAGGAACTGTGTTCTCTGTGATGTTGAGGATTTCGCAGGGCTCTTCAACGGGAGGCTCTTCGGGAGCAAGAACAAGAGCGTCGCGTGCGTCTGTGATAGTCTTTGTTAAAGCGTCGATATCATCCTGAGTCTCAAGAGCTTTGTCTTCGAGTTCAGCTGCACCTGCTGCAACAGCGTCTTCATAAGTCTTCCATGAATCCTCTGTGTACTTAGCTGCCTCATAGCCTGCTGCTTCATCAACAGCTGCTTCAAGAGCATCATAGTCAAGCTCAACAACGGGTTCTTCATCGATTGTGTAAGTCTTAAGAGCTGTGCCTTCAAATGTGATTGTCTGGCCAACGCCTGTGCCTTCATCGATTACGTTCCATGCATAGCATATTCTGTTGTCGATATCAGCAACCATCTCATTAGGATCTGTTGAAAAACCTCTGAAGATCTTAATGGGCATTGAGGGAACGCCGTCATAGAGATAGTCGTTCTCCATATTTGCGCACATTTCGGGTGCTACAAAGATTTCACCTGTTGTGCCGAGAGCAACATCGTCTTTAACCTTCATTGAAACTGTGAAGATCTCGGTCTTCTCTGTAGGAAGCATATAGTCAGCGCCGCCGTTCTTTGTGTTACGGCAGAATTCCTTCTCGATGAAGTTATATCTTGCCTGCTTTTCAGCATCCCACTCAAGAGGATAGTAATTTCTGGTTGTGATGCGGTTGCCCTGATAATAACCGTAAGCTGTGCTGTAACTAAGAAGCTCGGTATCAAGTATATCTACGATAGCATCCGCATAAGAGATTGATGAACCTGCTGTTTCGGGTGTTTCATTTGCTTCAAAAACAGTATTGTCATAAGCAAAAGCTACACGGAACTGACGAAGCGGGAAGTCAGTCTTGATTGAGAATGTTACATCGAATGTGTCGCCGGGCATAAGATAATCGGGAGCATCTGTATCATAATACAGAGTTGCATGAGCTTTGCTCTCGTCGCGGTTGTAGAAAACAGCAACTGTGTCGCCCCACTCGTTCCACTCAACTTCTTCAGAAGCCCAAGCTTCGTCATAAGCTGCCTGGCAAAGTGCATAAGCTGCGTTGATGTCAGCTGTTTTGCCGCTTTCAAGTGCTGCATAAGCCGCTTCTCTTGCTGCGAGGATATTAGCCTCTGTTGCGTCTTTGTAGTAATGTGCATTGCGTTCGTTCGGGAGATGGCTTAAAATGTCTTCAAGCTGGCTGGCTGTAGCTGCTGATGCTGCGACAGCGCAAACTCCCAAAGCAAGTACAAGTGCAAGAACTACGCTTAATACTTTCTTTAACATGAAAATATTCCTCCTAAAAAAATTTTTTTATCTTTAACCATTTCATGAATGGATTAAAGCCGTGAAATAAAACTTAGCCATTGATGATTACAGGATTAACCTGATCGAAGGATTTACCTGAGCTGACAACTTCCTGGATTGCAACTGCGTCAGTTGACAGAACGTTACGCATACCGTCAACGTTTGCTGCTCTCTGCTGGATTGATGTTAA
>JAZUFU010000100.1:0-44786 GCA_045640865.1 Acutalibacteraceae bacterium
AAAATACATCACAATCGCTATCTTCGCTTTGCTTCTTTTCGGCGCGCTTTCCACACCGCTGAGCATTCTTTCGGGCTGGGTTCTTGACGGCTTTGAAGCTATTGCAAAACTTATTTTCTGAACGGAGTTTTTATGGAAGCCTTATCATATAAATTAGAGGTGTTCGAGGGGCCTATGGATTTGCTTCTCCACCTCATAAGCAAGCATAAAATTGATATAAATGATATTCCGATTCTCCAGCTTGTCGAGCAGTATCTTGATTATGTCCGTCAGATGGAGCTTGCGGATATGAATATCGCGAGCGAATTTGTCGAAATGGCGGCAAGGCTTGTTTATATCAAAACCGTGTCTCTGCTTCCCGTTCACGAGGAGGAGGCGCAGAACCTCAAAGAGGAGCTTCAGGGCGAGCTGCTCGAATATCAGGACTGCAAGATTATGGCAGGTAAGCTCAGCGAGCAGGTTGATTTAGACCATCTTTCGCGCCGTCCGCAGAAAATTCCGCCCGATATGAAGTATAAGCGTCTTCACGAGCCGCTGGAGCTTTTCAAAGCGTATCTTTCGGCTGTCGGCAGAGGAAAGCGAAATCTTCCGCCCCCGTTTGAAGCGTTTTCGGGCATTGTGGCGCATAAAATCGTTCCGATTGCTGCAAGGGTTAAATACATAATGAATAAGCTCTTTAAAAAGAGAAAGCAGAAGTTTGAGGAGTTTTTCGAGTCCGCGGAATCCCGTTCCGAAATGGTCGCCACATTCCTTGCCATTCTTTCGCTGACGAAAGATAAAAAAATCGCCGTAACAGGCGATAAAGACTCAATGGAGATTGAAATGGTATCTGACGACCCCGATTATGAGCTTGGAGAGGATTATTTTGAAGGTTGATGAAATGCAGGCCGCCGTTGAAGCGATACTTTTCGCCGCGGGTGAGCCGATAGAATACGAAAGAATTGCCGAAGCTCTTGAAATAGAGCCCGAGTACGCCGAAAATCTGCTGATGAATTTAGGCGCGGCTCTTGACGAAAGAGGAAGCGGCATCTGCCTTGTGAGAATGGACGACAGATTTCAGCTCTGCACAAGAAGTCAGTATGCTGATAAGGTAAGAGCCGTCCTTGAAATAAAAAAGAACACACCGCTTTCGGGCGCGGCGTTTGAGGTACTTGCGGTGGTTGCTTATAATCAGCCTGTTACAAAGTCCTTTGTTGAGCAGGTGAGGGGCGTTGACTGCTCGGCGGTGATGTCAACTCTCTGCCAGAAAGGTCTTATTGAGGAAAAAGGCAGGCTCGATTTACCGGGCAGACCGCTGATTTACGGCACAACACCCGAATTTCTCAAATGCTTCGGTGTTTCTTCGCTTGACGAACTGCCCGAACTGCCTGAGCATGAGGAAACTCAGCCCAAGAGAGAGCTTGAAAATCAGCTTTCGTTTGATTTGCAGGCAGACACATCAGAGCAGATCGAAACAGAAGAAGCAGAAGATGAATAAAATTTCACGGGAGGTGGTATTTTGACAGCACTTTTGATTGTACTCGGCGTCATACTTTTCTTCATAGGCATTCTTTCAGTGCCGTTCCATGTTTATACCGAATACATAGACGAGTTTTCTCTTTATGTAAGGTGGCTGTTTGTGAAGATTCACATTTATCCGCCTAAGGATAAAGACAAAAAGAAGAAGAAAAAGAAGAAAGAC
Organism: Acutalibacteraceae bacterium; assembly: GCA_045640865.1. Classification (GTDB taxonomy): domain Bacteria; phylum Bacillota; class Clostridia; order Oscillospirales; family Acutalibacteraceae; genus CAG-488. The sequence continues at coordinate 1,682 of JAZUFU010000100.1, forward strand.
AAGAAGAAAAAAGACGATAAAAAGGACGAGGACGAGAAAGAAGACGAAAAAGAAGAAGAGCCCAAGGAAAAGAGTGATAACTTCATTAAAGTCTTTTATGAAAACCAGGGCGTCAGCGGCATGATTGACCTTATCAAGGCAGTTGCGCGAAAGCTCAAAAAAGGTCTTCACAAAATGGGCAAGAGCTTTTATATCAGAAAGCTTTGGCTGAGAATTAACGTCGCAGGCTCTGACAGCGCCGACACCGCAACGAAGTACGGTAAAATCTGCGCCGCGGTTTATCCGCCGCTCGGTTACATTATCGACTGCGTCAATGCAAAGAACTGCTCAGTCAGAGTACAGCCCGACTTTTTAGGCTCAAAAATAGAGGGCGGCTTCAGCCTCCACCTATTCGTTATCCCGTCGAAGCTCATAGGCTCAGCAATCAAGATGGGACTTTCACTCGGCATTGAGCTTCTCAAGGTATTCATTTCAAACGCAAAGTCATCGGCTAAGAACGGCTCAAAAAAGACCGAAAAAGCAGATGACGATGCGGCAAAAACTATGGCAGAATCAGCAGAGAAATCTGCTGACGATGATAAATCAAAATCACAGAAAGGCGGAAAAAATAAATGAAAGAACAATCAGCAGCAGGAATCTTAGGCACAACAATCGACAGAATCAAGGATATGGTTGACTCCAAGACCATTATCGGCGAACCCATTGACGCAGGCGAAGGCATCAAGGTTATCCCTGTTTCAAAGGTTACTTACGGCTTCGCTTCGGGCGGCAGTGATTTCCCGAGCAAGGCAACCAAAGAGCTCTTCGGCGGCGGCGGCGGAGCAGGCGTTACACTTACTCCCGTTGCGTTCCTTGTTATCAACAGCGGTAATGTTACCGTTAAGTATCTCTCCGAAGGCCCCGAAACATCTGTTGAAAGAGTTGTCGGCGCACTTCCTGAGCTCGTTGATAAGCTCACTGTTATTGTTGACAAGTTCAAGTCAGGCAAGCCCGAAGAATCTGTACTCGAAGATATAGACGACTGATTGATTTTTTCAAACCGCCGTGCATAGTATTTTATGGACGGTGGTTATATGAAAAAGTTTGTATCTGTTTTTCTCAGCTTAATAATTGCGTTTCAGCTTTTTGCCGTGTCGGCAAGGGGCGCGGACGGGTGCGACCTGAGCGCGGAGTGTGCCGCACTGATGTGCGTGCAGACAGGTGAGCTTCTTTTTGAAAAGAATGCTTACAGTCGTCATTCAATGGCGAGCACGACCAAAATCATGACCGCGCTTTTAGCTCTGGAGCAGAAAACGCCTTCGCGGATTATCACGGCAGACAGCGCGAGTGTGAATGTTGAGGGCACTTCCATGGGGCTCAAGGCAGGGGATAAGGTTTCACTACTCGCCCTTGCTTACGGTATGCTTCTGCTGTCGGGCAACGACGGAGCAAATCTCACGGCAAAGGCACTCGGCGGCTCGAATGAGGGCTTTGCTAAGATGATGAACGACCACGCAAAAGAGCTGGGAATGAAAAACACGCATTTTGTTACTCCCTCGGGGCTTGACGACGACGGGCATTACACCACCGCTTACGATATGGCTCTTTTAGGCTGTGCGGCGGTGAAAAATCCCGATTTTCTGAGCATCTGCTCAAAGAAAAAAGCGGTTGTCAGCTACGGAAATCCACCGTGCGAGAGAACCATTTATAATCACAACAGGCTGTTGAGCTCCTACGACGGCGCGCTCGGCATCAAAACAGGCTTTACCAAAAAGAGCGGAAGATGCCTTGTTTCCTGCGCTGAAAGGGACGGTGTTATGCTTGTTGCGGTTACTCTCAACGCGCCCGACGACTGGGCTGACCACAGAAAAATGCTTGATTACGGCTTTTCGTCAATCAGAAAGTCTGATATGCAGGAAAGCGGCATAACTGTTCCTGTTTCGGGCGGAGTGAAAAAGAGCGTTGCCGTTTCGGGCGGTAAGATTACCGTCTGCGCGGAAAATATCACAAAACGAATTTACACCGAAAAATTCCTTTATGCTCCCGTTAAAAAGGGTGAGGTTGCGGGCGAGGTGCGCTATTTCAGCGGAGGTAAGCTTATTGAATCAGCTCCGCTGACGGTTGACAGCTCCGTTGCGGCAGTTCCTGTAAAAAAAGAGAGCGAAGAAAAAGGCATTTTTCAGAAATTAAAGGACATATTCAGGAGAAAATAAAATGACTGATGATGGAATCAGACTTCAGAAATATCTTTCACAGTGCGCCGTGGCTTCACGCAGAAAGGCGGAGGAGCTTAGCGAAGCAGGCAAGGTGAAAGTAAACGGCAGACCTGCAAAGCTCGGCGATAAGGTTAACCCGAGGAAAGACACCGTTACCGTCAGCGGCAAAAAGGTGGTTTTTCAGAAATCGCACTATTACATTATGCTCCACAAGCCGCGCGGATTTATCACCACCATGGAAGATGAACGCGGCAGAAAATGCGTGGCTCAGCTCGTTGAGGATGTCGGCGCGAGGGTTTATCCTGTCGGCAGACTTGACAAGGACTCTGAGGGTATGCTGCTTATGACCAATGACGGCGAGTTCGCCAACGCGCTTACGCACCCGTCAAAGCACGTTTCCAAGACCTACCGCGTTACTGTCAGACCTGACATAAATGACGAACAACTCATAAAACTCTCTGAGGGAATTGAGATTGACGGCAGAGTTACCGCTCCCGTTGATGTTAAGATTCTCGAAAAACAGGAGGGCAGAGTTGTCCTTGAAATGATACTCAGAGAGGGCAGAAACCGTCAGATAAGAAAGATGTGCGAGGCTGTTGACCTTGAAGTCGCACGACTTAAAAGAACGGCGGTCGGCACAGTCAAGCTGGGCATGCTCGCTCAGGGCAAATGGCGCGAACTGACGGACGACGAGGTTCACAAGCTCATGGTGGCTTCGGGTATGAAGACGCCGAAAAAATAAATCACGAGGGCGATATTATGTTGATTTTCAGACCGCAGGCAAAAATGGAACAGGTCAGAAAGCTCAGAGAAAATGAGCCTGCTCTCGGCTATATCGCATATGACGAGAGCGAAAATGACTGCGGCTATATAGCCTTTTACCTTGACGGATATTCTATGGAAATATCTGACATAGAGGTTTACGACGGCGACGCCGAAACCTATGAGGGGCTTATCAGAAGCGCATTGAATTACTGCGGAAACAGAAATGCCTATGTGGCGTACTATTCCGCCGAAAATGCTCAGGACGTTGCGCAGATGCTCGGCTTTGAGAAAAAAGAGGACAGGCTTTACGGCGAAATTCCTTTTTTACTCCAGGGGCATTGCTGCAAGGGTGAATGAGCAAAGGAAAGGACATATTTATGATTAAAAGTATGACAGGCTACGGCAGAGCCAGCAAAAGCATCGGCTCAATGGTCGTTACCGTTGAAATAAAGAGCGTAAATCACAGATATTTTGAATTTTTCTCACGCTGTCCGAGAAATTACGGCTTTCTTGACGAAAAGCTCAAGAGCTTCGTTCAGTCAAAGGTTTCAAGAGGCAAGATTGAGTGCTATGTTCAGATAGAAAATCTTGAGGACGACACCGTTGTTGTTGAGGTCAATCACGCGCTTGCAAAGGGCTATCTTGACGCTTTAAGCGACCTTTCTGAGCGTTACGGAATTGACGGCAGCATAAACGCCGCTAATCTTTCACGCTATCCCGATATTCTTATTGTAAGAAAAGAGGAAGCGGATGAGGAGAAAATCTGGAGCGCAGTTAAGGAAACAGCCGAGGAAGCGGTTGAAAAATTCATCGAAATGAGAAGTGTTGAGGGCGCAAAGATGAAAGAGGATATTTCATCGAGAGCGGCGACAATCATTTCTGATGTTGAGTTTGTGGAGGAGCGTTCACCTCAGACAGTTAAGGAATATAACGATAAACTTCTTGCGAGAATGAGAGAGCTTATAGGCGACACCACCGTTGAGGAAACAAGACTTCTCACCGAGGCGGCTATATACGCCGACAAAATCGCCGTTGCGGAGGAAACAGTCAGACTTCGCAGCCATATTTCACAGCTTCTCACATTCCTTGAAGCAAAAGAAGCCATCGGCAGAAAGATGGATTTCCTTGTTCAGGAAATTAACCGCGAAGCAAATACTATCGGCTCCAAGGCTCAGGACGTAGAAATTGCACGCAGAGTTCTTGATATAAAATCAGAGGTGGAGAAAATCCGCGAACAGGTTCAGAATATCGAATAATTCGATGCAGAGGTGTAATATGAAACTCGTAAATATCGGCTTCGGCAGTATGTTCAACGCTGAAAGAATGACAGCTATCGTCAACCCCGATTCAGCCCCCATCAAGCGTCTTATTCAGGACTACCGCGACAAGGGCAAGCTGATTGACGCAACCCACGGCAGAAAAACCCGCGCCGTTATTATTACGGACTGTGACCAGGTAATTCTGTCTTACTTACAGACGGAAACGCTTGCAAACAGAGTAGGTGAGCCGACAGAGGGGGAAATTGACGATGTGCGATAAAGGAACGCTTATAGTTTTTTCGGGCCCTGCGGGAGCGGGCAAGGACACGGTGCTTGAAGAATTTTTCAAATTAAAGCCCGAGGGAGTGTGGAAATCCGTTTCCAACACAACGCGTGCTCCGCGTGAAAATGAGGTTGACGGCGTTGACTACAACTTCATAACCGTTGAAGAATTTGAAGAAAACATCAGAAACGGCAAAATGATTGAATACACGGAATATGCTCTGAATTACTACGGAACTCCCAAAGTTCCCGTTGATGAGCATCTTGCGAACGGCGATACAATCATTCTCAAAATTGAGGTTGAGGGTGCGGGCAACATCAAAAAGCTTTATCCCGACGCTGTCGGTGTGTTCATTACTCCGCCGAGCCTTGAAGTGCTTGAAAAGCGACTTCGCGCCCGCGGCAGCGAGGACGATGAGGTTATCAGAAGAAGACTCGATATAGCGAAAAAAGAGCTCGAATACAGCGTAAATTACGAGTATCATATTATCAACGATACATTGGAACAGGCAGTCAGCGACTTTTACGATATAGTAAAGTCCTTACAGAAATAAATTTTTCAAGGAGACAGAATTATGTTTAACCAGGACAGAGATTTAAAATTCAATCCCGATTTGAAGGACGTTCTTTCAAATCACATGAGCCGTTACTCACTTGTAAGAGCGACAGCAAAAAGAGCAAGAGAGATTTCAGAAGAGGCTGAGGAAGAGAAGATTATCCTCACAGAGAAGCCCGTAAGCATCGCAATTGACGAAATCGTTAAGGGCGAATATAAAATTGTTGAGCCTGAGGAAATTCGTGATATCTGATTTTGTCCTGTAGTCTGAGAAGGGTGGTGCGGTATGCCTGAGAAAAAAGCGGTTAGTGTTGCGGTTGAAAACACGGCTTATCATTTTGACATGGCATACTCATACCTTGTCAGCGGTGAAATTGCGCAGAAAGCCAAAGTCGGGTGCAGGGTAATGGTGCCTTTCGGCGTCGGAAATCGGTTAAGACAGGGGATTATTACAGGCTTTGAAAAGGTTGATGAGTCAAAAAAGCTCAAAAACGTTTCAAAGCTTATTGATGAAACTCCGCTTGTGAATGACGAGATGCTGAAATTGATTTTATGGCTCAAAGAGCGTACCTTCTGCACCGTTTTTGAGGCTTTCAAGGCGGTTCTTCCCGTCGGCATCACCAACAAGACGGTCATAACCTACACATCTGCGCCGAACGCTGATGTTGAAAGCATGACTGAGGACGAAAAAACAATCTATGAATTCCTGCTGAAATCAAATGAGTACAAGCAGGGCGCAAAAATTCTTTCAAAATACGGCTATAAAAACGACGCGGATATTCTTGCGCGAATGGCGAAAAAAGGCTGGCTTCTGACCAATACCGACGCTGTGCGCCGACTCGGCGACAAAACCGTCAGAATGGTGCGTCTCACCCCCGCAGGCGAAGAAGCACTCGGCGGCGAAATGAAGCTCTCACAGAAACAGAGAGAAATTCTTAATCTTCTGCGAGATGTGGAAACGGCGTCTGTCAAAGAAATCTGCTATTTCACAGGCTTTACGCCCGCTGTCGTTTCGGCGGTTGAAAGAAAAGGCCTTGCCGAGTATTACGAAAACGAAATCAGCAGAAATCCGTATGAGAATATCGAAAGTCCGTCCGCGCCGCAGAATATTGTTCTCACGGACGAGCAGCAGACGGCGTATGACGATATAATGAGCCTTTACAATAAAGGCGAGGGCGGTGTTTCGCTCCTTTACGGCGTTACGGGCAGCGGCAAAACGAGCGTTTATTTAAAGCTCATTGACGAGGTACTTTCACAAGGGAAGAATGTTATTGCCATGGTGCCCGAAATTGCCCTCACTCCGCAGACGCTCAACCTTTTCCATAAAAGATACGGCGCAAAAACGGCTGTTTTCCACAGCGCACTTTCCGTCGGTCAGAGAGCTGACGAATGGAAAAGAGTCAAAAACAGCGAAGCAAAAATCGTTATCGGCACAAGAAGCGCGATTTTTGCTCCGTTTGACAATATCGGTCTTATAATTATCGACGAGGAGCAGGAGCATACTTATAAATCGGAGCAGACTCCGAGGTACAACGCCAAGGATGTTGCGCGTTTTCGCTGCGCGGCAAACAAGGCTGTGCTTGTGCTTGCCTCCGCAACCCCGTCTGTTGAAAGCTTTGCCGCCGCAAAAAGCGGACGGTATATGCTCTCAACCTTAACTAAAAGATACGCGGATGCGTGTCTGCCGCAGGTGAAAATAGTTGATATGCTCACCGAAGCGGACGACGGCAGGGGAATCAGCAAGCCGCTCGCAGAAGCTCTCAAAGAAAATCTCGAAAATAAAAAGCAGTCAATTCTGCTTATGAACCGCCGAGGCTTTAATACATACGCCTCGTGCAAAAGCTGCGGTCATGTCATAACCTGCCCGTCGTGCAGTATTTCAATGACTTATCACCACGCAAACGGCAGGCTGATGTGCCATTACTGCGGCTATTCCATACCGTTCACAACCAAATGCCCCGAATGTGAAAGCAACGATATGCGCTACTCGGGCATAGGCACTCAGCGAGTTGAGGACGAGCTTACAACGCTCCTGCCTGAGGCGAGGGTGCTGAGAATGGATGCGGACACTACCATGTCCCGCTTTTCTCACGAAAAGAAGCTGACAGCCTTTGCCAACGGCGAGTATGACATAATGCTCGGCACGCAGATGGTTGCCAAGGGGCTTGACTTTGAAAATGTTACGCTCGTCGGCGTAATTTCGGCTGACAGCCAGCTATTCAATGATGATTTCAGAAGTCAGGAGCGCACATTCGACCTCATAACTCAGGTTGTCGGCCGCTCGGGCAGAGGAAAATTCAAGGGAACTGCGCTTATTCAGACGATAAATCCCGAAAATGAGGTTATCCGTCTTGCCGCTGAGCAGGACTACGACAGCTTTTATAAAGAAGAAATCGACATCAGAAAAATGCTTATTTATCCGCCGTTCTGCGATATTTGCCTTATCGGCTTTTCGGGCGCGGATGAAAGCTCGGTGCGCACTGCGGCAGATGTGTTCTTTGAGTACGCTAAGCCGCTGATGAAAAATAACAGCGTTATTGCTTTAGGTCCGATGCCTGCAAGGGTGTCGAAAATAAGCAATAAATACCGTTACAGGCTCATTTTGAAGTGCAGGAACAACACGAGTTTCCGCAAAGCAGTTTCTGATTTAATGATAAAATTCGGCAAAAACTCAAAATTCAATGACGTTTCGGTTTATATCGACATAAATCCGCAGACGCTCGTATAGAAAAGGTGATTAAAATGGCTTTAAGAAAAATCGTTACAAAAGAAGACCCCGTGCTTCGCAGAATCAGCCGTAAGGTTGAGAAGTTCGACAAAAGGCTTTGGGATTTGCTCGACGACATGAAAGAAACTCTTTACCGTGCTGACGGCGCAGGCCTTGCCGCTGTTCAGGTCGGCGTTCTCCGCCGTGTTGTTGTCATTGACTGCGGAGACGGCTATATGGAGCTTGTCAACCCCGAAATCACCGACCAGAGTGAGGAAATCCAGGAAGAAGCAGAGGGCTGTCTCTCAATTCCCGAGGAATACGGCATCACGCGCCGCCCGAAATGGGTTACTGTAAAGGCTCAGAATCGCGAGGGCAAATGGGTACTTTACAAAGGCGAGGATTTAAAGGCGAGATGCTTCTGCCATGAGCTCGACCACCTTGACGGAATTCTTTACACAGACAAAGTAATCAGAATGCTTGAAAAAGAGGATTTAGAATGAATATAGTTTTTATGGGAACACCCGACTTTTCCGTTCCGTGCCTGCAAAGGCTCATTGACGACGGGCATAATGTTTCGGCTGTGTTCACTCAGCCCGACAAGCCCAAGGGCAGAGGTCATCACATGATGCCGCCGCCTGTCAAGGAGCTTGCGGTGAAATACGACATTCCCGTTTATCAGCCGCAGAGGCTGAGAACGAGCGATGATATTGACACTTTGCGTGAAATCGCACCCGAGCTTATAATTGTTGTGGCTTACGGTCAGATTCTTCCTCAGAGCGTGCTCGATATTCCGAAATACGGCTGTATCAACATTCACGCTTCGCTTCTTCCGCGCTACAGGGGAGCCGCGCCGATTCAGTGGTGCGTTCTCAACGGCGAAAAGAAAAGCGGCGTAACCTCCATGCAGATGGACGCGGGGCTTGACACGGGCGATATGCTCTTGAGCGCGGAAACTGAAATCGGTGAAAACGACACCGCCGAGGATTTGCACGACAAGCTTTCAGTTCTCGGCGCGCAGGTTATGAGCGAAACAATCGCTCTGCTCCAAAAAGGCGAATTAGAGCCGAAAAAGCAGGACAACAGCCTTTCAAATTACGCTCCGATGCTTTCAAAGGAGCTTTGCCCCATTAACTGGAATGAATCCGCGCAGAGCGTTCACAATAAGGTCAGAGGTCTTTATTCGTGGCCGTGCGCTACCGCTTCGCTTGACGGTAAACTGATGAAAATTCACAAAACCGCTCTTTGCGGCAAGGTCAGCGGCAAAGCGGGCGAAATTGCCGAAAGCGGCAAAAAGCTCATTGTTGCCTGCGGCGACGGTGAGGGCGTTGAGATTATAACGCTCCAGGCTCAGGGCAAAAAGGCAATGAGCGCGGCGGATTATTTAAGAGGAAATCCCGTGGAAAAAGGAAAATTCTTTGAATAAGAGGTGCTTTTATGTATTTAAGCGGTTTAGGTTATTTTGCGTATCTGCTTTTTATGCTCCCTGTTTTTGCGCTGGGCGTATGGGCTCAGTCAAAGGTAAACAGCGCATACAAAAAGTATTCGCTTGTCTATAATTCAAAAGGACTTACAGGCGCGGCGGCGGCTCAGGCTGTACTTAAGCATTACGGCATAAATGATGTCAGAATTGAGCGAATCAGCGGCAAGCTGACGGACAATTTCTCCCCGACAGAAAAGGTAATCAGACTTTCGGACGGCGTTTATAACAGCACATCTGTTGCGGCGATTGGCGTTGCCTGCCACGAAGCAGGGCACGCGGCTCAGCACGCTGAGGATTATTTACCAAACAAAATTCGCACGGCTCTTGTGCCTGCCTGCAACTTCGGCTCACGCTTTGGTCTTATTATCGCGTTCGCGGGCATGACGATTGCCGCGCTCACAGCTCTCAATGTTCTTGGCGAATATATGATTTATATCGGTCTTGCGCTTTACGCTCTTGTTGCCGTTTTTCAGCTTGTAACGCTTCCGGTTGAATTCAACGCAAGCAGACGCGCTCTTAAAGTAATTGAGTCAGACGGGCTTATTGCCTCCGACGACGAATACGACGGAGCGAAAAAGGTTCTCAAGGCGGCGGCAATGACTTATGTTGCGGCTCTTGCCACATCAGTTGCAAACTTATTGTATTACATTGTTCAGTTCACAGGTTCATCAAGAAGAAGGTAAATTATGAAATCATCGCGCGCGCTTGCGTTTGAAATACTCTTAAAAGTTCATAAAGACAAGGCGTATTCAAACCTTGCGCTCGACGCTTCACTTGATACGGCGGAGCTTTCCGCAGTTGAAAAAGCGTTTGTTTCCGCACTTGTTTACGGTGTAACGGAAAGGACGATTACGCTTGACTATCAGCTTAAAAAGTACCTTTCTCAGCCGCTTAAAAAGCTCAAACCGCAGGTGCTCGTTATCCTCAGAATGGGCGCGTATCAGCTCCTGTTCATGGATAAAATCCCCGTTTCGGCGGCAGTTAATGAAAGCGTGAAGATCGCCAAAAACAACGGCTGTCAGTTCGCTTCGGGGCTTGTGAATGCAGTGCTGAGAAAAGTCTCGCAGAACGGATTACAGCTTCCCGACAAAAAGGATGAAATATTGCGCGCTTCTGTTGAATATTCATGTCCTGAGTGGATTTTGAATATGTGGGCGGAGTTTTACGGCAAGGATAACGCCGTGAAAATCGCCAAAAGCTCAATCGGCGCGGCTGAAACAGTGCTGAGAGTAAATACTCTTAAAACGACAACCGAGGAACTTATAAAGCTCCTTGAGGCCGAGGGTGTTGAAGCAAAAATAGGCGCAATCGAAAATTCAGTTGTTATCTCAAAGGCTGGCTCGCTCAGAGGGCTTGAAGCGTATAAAAACGGACTTTTCCATGTGCAGGATATTGCTTCTCAGCTTTGCTGCATGGCTCTTGACGCTAAAGAGGGAGATAGTGTGCTTGATGTCTGCTCAGCTCCGGGCGGCAAGGCGTTCACAACAGCCGAGTATATGAAAAACAACGGTGAAATTACCGCCTGCGATATTTATGAGGGCAGGCTCAGGCTGATTTCATCGGGGGCTGAAAGGCTCGGAATTGATATAATCAACACCGTGTGCAACGACGCTTCGGTGGTCAATCCGATTTTTAAAAAATTCGACAAAATCATCTGTGATGTTCCCTGTTCGGGGCTCGGCGTTATCCGCAGAAAGCCCGAAATAAGGCTCAAAGCACAGGAAGATATTGACAAATTGCCCGAAATACAGTATTCTATTATGAAGACAACTTCGGGGTATCTCAAAGAGGGCGGAGTCATGATTTACTCCACCTGCTCACTTAACAAAGACGAAAACGAAAATGTTTTTTATAAATTTCTGAAAGAAAATCCCGAATTTGAGCCTGTGAGGGTTCTGCCGAACGTTTCTCGCTGCGGTGAGGATACGGACACTCTGACGCTCATGCCGCATATACATATGAGCGACGGATTCTTCATTTCAGCCCTTCGCAGGAGGATAGAAAATTGACTTCAAACGATATAAAATCAATGAATCAAACGGAAATTGCCGAGGTATGTAAATCTCTCGGTCTTCCGTCATACCGCGCAGGGCAGATTTTCAAATGGCTTCAGCAGTCGGGCGTTTCGGATTATGACGAAATGACCAACCTCCCGAAAGCTCTCAGAGAGAAGCTCGCGGAAGAATATCCGATTCACGGCTGTGAAATCGAGCTTAAGCGCTCATCTAAAATTGATGAAACGGTAAAATATCTTTTCAGACTTCACGACGGCAACTTTATCGAGTCCGTTCTGATGAAGTATAAATACGGCTACACTCTGTGCATCTCGTCGCAGGTCGGCTGTAAAATGGGCTGTATGTTCTGCGCCTCCACCAAGAGCGGATGCGTCAGAAATCTTACCCCCGGCGAAATGGTCGGGCAGATTCACGCGGCTCAGCGCGACTCTGGTGTTCGCGTTTCCCATGTTGTTATGATGGGAATGGGCGAGCCCCTTGATAACTTTGACAATGCCATGCGTTTTCTTTCCCTTGTCGGGGACGAAAACGGATTAAACATAGGAATGAGAAACATTTCTCTTTCCACCTGCGGAATTGTTCCGCGCATTTATGAGCTTATGGAGCGTGAGCTTCAGATAACTCTTTCGGTGTCGCTTCACGCGCCTGAAACGGAGCTTCGCTCGAAAATAATGCCTGTAAACAGAAAATACCCTCTCTCTGAGCTTATGAAAGCGTGCAGAGACTATACAGATAAAACCTCACGGCGAATTTCATTTGAATACGCCATGATTGCGGGGCTGAACGACACAAAGGAGTGTGCTCTTGCCCTCGCGAAGCTGGTTAAGGGAATGTTGTGCCACATTAACCTCATTCCCGCCAACGAAATTGAAGAAAGCAGCCACAAAAGAAGCAGCGAAAAAACACTTAATGAGTTCTGCGACGTTTTGCGTTCCCGAGGCATAAACGTAACAGTAAGGAGAAGCCTCGGTTCAGATATAGATGCGTCTTGCGGTCAGCTCCGTTCAAAGCGCGAAAAACAAAGCTCCGATGGGAGGAACTCAAAATGATAATATCTGCAAGAAGTGAAAAAGGTGTTACACGCTCCAATAATCAGGACTCCTACGCGGCAGGAATGCTTTCTGAAAATGTTGCGTGGGCTGTTGTGTGCGACGGTATGGGCGGCGCGGCAGGCGGTAATGTTGCCAGCTCATCAGCAACTAAGCTGATTTCTGAAAAGATTCAGTCATGTTATCTTTCGGGAATGTCTGATAATTCAATTAAAAACCTGCTTGTTTCCGCAATCGAAAGCGCAAACGCCGTTGTATTCGACACCGCTTCTAAAAATGAAAATCTTTTCGGCATGGGCACCACCGTTGTAGCCGTTATCGCAAGTGAAGAAAAACTCTATGTTGCCTCTGCGGGCGACAGCAGAGCGTACATTATATCTGATGAAATTACGCAGATTACCACTGACCATTCTATCGTACAGGGAATGGTTGACAGAGGCGAAATTACAAAGGAAGAAGCAAGATTTCACCCGAAAAAGAATGTCATAACCCGCGCTCTCGGCGTTGAAAACGAAATAAGGGTGGACTTTTTCCTTGAAGAAGTCGAGAAAGATAAAGATGTTGTGCTTATCTGCTCCGACGGTCTCTCAAACTTCGTCAGTGATGATGATATTACAGAGTTTGCAAATGATTTAATCGAACAGGAACTTGTTGACAGACTTGTTGACGCTGCGTGGGAAAACGGCAGCGGAGACGATATTACTGTTGTTACCTTGACGATTTGACAGGAGGCTTGTTTGTATGGACAGTTATGTTGGTAAAACTCTCGGCGAAAGATATGAGATAAGAGATATAATCGGCGTCGGCGGAATGGCTGTTGTCTATAAGGCATACGACAAAATCGACGACCGTACTGTTGCGGTTAAAATTCTCAAGGACGAATTTCTCGCAAATGAGGAGTTCAGACGCAGATTCAAGAATGAGTCAAAGGCTATTGCCGTTCTTTCTCATCCCAATATTGTTAAGGTTTATGATGTCAGCTACGGCGACAAGCTCCAGTACATTGTAATGGAGTATGTTGAAGGCATCACTTTAAAGGAATATATCGAGCAGCAGGGCGAAGTAAACCAGAAAGAAGCTGTTTATTTTGTCATGCAGATTTTAAGGGCGTTGCAGCACGCTCACGATAAAGGCGTTGTTCACAGAGACATAAAGCCTCAGAACATCATGCTTCTCGAAAACGGAATGATTAAGGTTACCGACTTCGGCATCGCCCGTTTTTCAAGGAGTGAAACACGCACGCTTTCCGATTCCACAATCGGCTCTGTTCATTACATCAGCCCCGAGCAGGCGAGGGGAGATGTAACAGACGACAAGGCGGATTTATATTCTGTCGGCGTAATGTTTTATGAAATGCTCACGGGCAAGCTCCCGTTTACGGCGGACAGCTCTGTTTCTGTTGCCATTATGCAGCTTCAGAACGATCCCGAGCCTCCCACGAAGGTCAACCCGTCAATTCCCGCAGGTCTTGAGCAGATTATAATGCACGCCATGAAAAAGAATGTCAATGAGCGTTATCAGTCCGCGGCGGAGATGATTCTTGACCTTGAGGAGTTCAAGCGCAACCCATCAGTCAAATTCAACTATTCATATTTTGTTGACGATGAGCCGACAATCATGATTCCCGCAGGCGAAACTGTCGCTCCGAAACAGCCCGTTAAAATCGAGGACGAAGAGCCCGATTACGATGATGACGACGATGAAGATGATGATGACGACCCGCTTATCAAGAACAGAACTATTCCCGTTCTTATCGGCATTATAATTGCTCTTGTTGTTGCTCTTGTCGGCGCGGGAATCATAATGAATCAGCTTGGCTATCTCAGCTTCAGCGAGGGCTTCAATTTCAAAAAAGTCAAGGTTCCGAATTTCGTTAATATGAACTATTATGACGAAATCGAAGGCGTTTATGACGGCAAGGACGGCTATACCTTTGAGGTTACAAAGGTTGCCAATGACGATTTTGCTCCCGATACGGTTGTTACTCAGGATCCCGAGGCAGGAACGAAAATTGATAAAGAAAAGAATGTTATCAAGCTCTCAATTGCTCAGAACAGCGAGCAGATTCAGATTCCCGAGGGATTAGAGGGACAGGATTATTCGTATGTCATAAGTGAGCTTGACAAGTTAGGGCTTGTTGTAAGCTCAAGAAAAGAGAGAAACGAGCTTTATGAAGCGGGCAAGGTTATAAAAATCAATCCGAGAGGCGGCTCGCTCGTCCTTAAAGGCAGCACGGTAGTTGTAACCTACAACATCAGCGAGGGTGAAACAATCGAGCAGGTTACTGTTAAAGATGTTACGGGACTTAAAAGCTCAGACGCAAAATCTCTGCTTACATCTTTGAAACTCAATGTCGTTGTTGAGGAAATATTTGATTCAAATGTTCAGAAAGGCATCGTAATCAGACAGAGCCTTTCAAATAACGCACAGGTTACCGAGGGTACTACAATCACAATTTATGTCAGCAAGGGCGCAGACCCGAGCGTTGATATGAGCGTTAAGTTCAAGCTCCCTGCGACATTTGACCTCAGAAGCCTTGAAATCAAGCTCAACGGCAAGAGCGTTAAGAAAGAGGACAATGTATATATGGTCGGCTCTGCTTACAGCGCGACTGTAAGAGGTTCGGGTACTTCGGATAAACTCGAGGTTCTCATAAACGGCGAGAAGTATTATACCTGCACAGTTAACTTCATGACTCAGCGCACGAGCAACGAAAAGATTTATTCGGTTGAAGAACCTACTTCTGAGCCTAAATCAGAACCGAAAACTGAGCCGCAGGAAGAGGAACCGACATCACATATAAATCCTTTAAGCCCTTTTATCGGTGGTTAAATGCAGTACGACGGATTGATTATTAAAGGCATCGGCGGCTTCTATTATGTAGAGGCCGCCGAGCAAATATTTGAATGTAAAGCGAAGGGAATTTTCCGTAAAGAGAAAATTACTCCCGTCGCAGGGGATCGTGTTGCCATTTGCGTGCGCGACAACGGTCAGAACACCATTGAAGAAATCAAAACGAGAGACAATCTTCTCAACCGCCCTCCTGTTGCGAATCTTAAAAAGCTCTTTATTGTTTCCTCAACCTGCGAGCCGAATCCTAACACGCTGATTATTGACAGACTGACGGTTATTGCCGAGAAAAATAATATTGAGCCGATAGTAGTTTACACCAAAACGGATTTGAAGCCGTCCGATGAGCTTGAAAAAATATATCTGCTTGCGGGAATTAAATGCTTCTCTGTTTCCTGCGTAACAGGCGAGGGGATAGACGCGGTAAAAGCTGAAATCACCGACGGCATATACGCTTTTGCGGGCAACACAGGCGTCGGCAAATCGTCGCTTCTCAACGCGATTGACCCGTCTCTTGTGCGTTCAACAGGCGAAATCAGCACGAAGCTCGGCAGAGGCAGGCACACAACGCGACAGGTTGAGCTTTATAAAATCGGAGACGCTTATGTTGCGGATACACCCGGTTTTTCGTCCCTTGATTATGAAAGCGGCGAGGTTATTCTCAAAGAGGATATTCAGTATTATTTCAGAGATTTTAAAGATTATATCGGCTCGTGCAAATTCACCTCGAACTGTGCGCATATTGCCGATAAGGGCTGTGCTGTTGTTGAGGCTGTGAGAAACGGTGAAATCAGCGAGTCAAGGCACGAGAGCTATAAAATGCTTTATGAAGAAGTCAAAAACATTAAGGAGTGGCAGCTTTGAGCAGGTGGGTTATCCTCGGCGCGGCTGAAATCGGCGATTACAGCGCGGTGAAAAACAAGCTGAATAAATATGATTTCATTGTCTGCGCGGACGGCGGTCAGCGTCATCTTGAGCCGCTTTCGCTTAAAGCCGACCTTTATATCGGCGATTATGATTCGTCGAAAATTCCCGATAGCGATGCCGAAATCATTAAACTTCCTGTTGAAAAGGACGATACCGACACGCTTGCCGCTCTTAAAGAGGGCATAAAAAGAGGCTCACGCTCATTTCTGATTTTAGGCGGCACGGGCGGCAGAATGGATCATACATTCGCAAATATTCAGACGCTTATGTACGCCGAAAAGCACGGTGCGTCCGCGGCGCTTGCGGACGAAAAAAACTTTGCGTTCATTCTCAGAAATGATACGGCGTATATCGAAAAAAACGAGGGCGAAAAAGTATCTGTATTCGCGTTTGACCAGTCGGTCAGCGGCGTTACGCTTGAGGGCTTTAAATATCCCCTTAAAAACGCAAATCTTTTTTCGCATTTTCCCGTCGGAGTGAGCAACGAGATAATCGCTTCACAGGGCAAAATCACCGTTAAAAAAGGTACGCTCCTGATTATAATTTCGAGAGATTAACTGTAACAAAAATTTAAAACCGCCATAGTATGTAACAGACGGCGTTGCCGTTATTACAGGCTGAGGCGGTGTTTTTTATGAGGTGTCGCGGAAGACGCGGTATAAATCCGGGAATAGTTCTTGCAGCCTTCGGTGTGGGGCTTGTGGTGGCGTTCTGCTGCCCGAAGGGAGTGATAATTGCGCTTCTTGCGACGGCGCTTATCATAATGGGCATAATCTTCGGCTCACGATAATCGGAGGGTGCGTATGCAGGTTGTTCTGATAAAAAGTCCAAAGGCGCTGAGGGGAATACTGAGATTTCTTTTCGGAATAAAAAAGGTTGAAGAAAATACATAAAAAAGGCAGGGCGCAAACCCTGCCTTTTGTTTTTCGGTTTTACACTTCGCCGCCGAGACTTTCAATAATCTCGTTCAGTTTATCTTCGCCGAGAAGACGAAGCTTTATGATAATATCACGCTCAGCCTTTGTAAGGTCGGAGTAATACATAAGTTTTTCATCCTTAACTGAATCAGAATTAAGCACAAGTGTTTCGCCTTCATCTTCAGCTTCGCCGCATAAACGGTCAACAGAAACATTATAGAGCTTCGAGAGAACTCTGAGAATATCGAGCGGGGGAACAGCCTTGCCGCTTTCGTATTTTGCGATAAGTGAACGGTCCTTACCGAGAATTTTTGCAACTTCATCTTGTGTCAGATTATAGCTTATACGCAGATTTCTGAGATTTTTAAAAAGAGCTTCATTGTTCATATCCGACACCTCCATATAAATATTAACATAATATATCGTAAAAAGCAAATATTTGTTGAAAAAAAGTCGCAATTTTTTTATTGATAAATATTGTCTGTTATGATAAAATAAAGTGAATGGGAATATATACCTTCGGTCAGTTCGCAATTATCCTGACCTCGGCTTTGCCGTAAATCAAAACTAAGGAGAATTTTATGAAGAAGAAATCAACCGCCTATTTAACACAGGCGGCGATTATTGCCGCGCTATACGCTGTCATGACATTTTTCCTACAGCCGCTTTCTTTTTCGGGCGGTCAGCTGAGAATATCCGAGGCTCTGACAATTTTGCCCGTTATCACGCCTGCCGCTGTTCCCGCGCTTGCGGTCGGCTGTTTTATATCAAATCTCGCAAGCCCTTTCGGCGTTCTTGATTTAGTTTTGGGAACATCTGCGACGCTTGTTGCGGCTGTGCTTTCAAGGCTGACGGCTCATATAAGAATTAAAAATCTGCCCGTGTTTTCGGCGGTTTTTCCCGTGATTCTTAATTCAATTTCAGCAGGGCTTGTGATTACGATTATGAACGGCGGCGGTTTTACTCTCGCGGCATTTGCGGCTTCCGCTCTGAGCGTTGCGGCAGGGGAGAGCATAGTGTGCTTTCTTTTAGGACTTCCGCTTTGCAGAGTGCTCGAAAAATCAAAAATTTTCACAGGCGGTAACAGAATATGAAAATCGGCTTTTTAATACAGAGAATGGCCGCGGGCGGCGCTGAGCGCGCTACGGCGGGAATAGCATCTGAAATGGCAAAACGAGGAGAAAGTATTGAAATTGCAGCGTTTGATTCCTCTGACTGCTATTATCTGCTCGACAGCAGAGTTAATGTTTTTAATATGGAGCTTGAAGATATTTCAAAGCTCAAATCCGTCAAAAGATTTTTCGCTATTATTAAAAGAGCATTTCTTATAAGAAAAAAGATAAAATCAAGGCATTATGATGTGCTTGTGTGCATGAGCACAAATATGAATCTTTACGGACTTCTTTCGACCTGCTTTACAAAAACAAAGGTCGTGGGGACAGAAAGGAACAACCCGTACATTTACAAAGCGGATAAAATAAATGCTGTTCTCAAAAAGCTTTGCTCGCATTTCCTTGACGGATTTATTTTTCAGACAGAGGCCGCTTCGGAATATTATTCTGAAAGCGTAAGGCAAAAAGGTACGGTTATTCAGAACGCCGTGTTCAATCCGCTTGTTAAGGAAATCGAGCCGCCTAAACAGCGGCAGAAGATTATTTACGGCGTAGGCAGGCTTTCAGCTCAGAAGCGGTTTGAGGATTTAATCGACGCTTACGCTCTTGTTGAGAAAAAGCACCCCGATTACCGTCTTGTTATTTTCGGTGAGGGTGAAGACAGAGAAAAACTGCAAAATAAAATCAACTCTCTTTCTTTGACAGAAAAAGTTCTTCTCCCCGGAACAGATAAAAACGCGCTGAAATATGTTGCAAACGGAAGTGTATTCGTGCTTTCATCGGGCTATGAGGGAATGCCCAACGCACTCATGGAGGCTATGGCGGTCGGTACGCCATGCGTTTCCACAAGGTGCAAAATGGGTCCCGAAGAGCTTATTGACGACGGAGTGAACGGACTGCTTGTTCCCGTCGGAGATACAGAAAAGATGAAAGACGCAATAGAAATGCTTATTGAAAATCCGCGTCTTTCAAAATCCGTTTCAGCTAACGGCAGGAATTTACTTAAAACAAATGATGTTTCAGCCATTTGCACAAAGTGGCTTGAATATTTGAATTTTATTATTTAAAGGAGAATAAATTATGGGCAAAAAAATTATTGTAGCAGGCGGCGGACACGGCGGTATAGCGGCAGGCGCGCTCCTTGCCAAAAACGGTTATGATGTTACAGTCTATGAAAAGCACAAAAGAGAAGACATGGGCTATGACTGGACAGACATTTTTGACAAAAAAGGTCTTTTCGCGGCAGGAATGGAAATGCCTGCTGAGGATAAGTACAAATTCAAGAACGATATGACCTTTTATTCTCCGAACATGAATGTAGGTCTTCGTCAGCACGTTCCGCAGGATCAGCTCGAAATCCAGATGGAAAGAAAAGAAATCTACAATCACATCATTTCTTATGCTGAGTCATGCGGCGTTAAGTTTGAGTATGAAACCGATATTCTCTATCCTGTTATGCTCGGCGACCGTGTTGCGGGTATTCAGACTGACAAAGGCACCGTATATGGCGACCTCGTTATCGACGCGGCAGGCATGAACTCGGTTATCAGAAGAAATCTTCCCGAGCATCTCGGAATTCAGAACAATGTTCAGCCTTATGAGCAGTTCTATGTATATCGCGGATTTTTCAACAAAACTGCTGAATGTGATGAAGATAAGTTCAAACTCCTTCTCCTTCATCAGAATCAGATGGGTATTTACTGGGTTGCCGCTGAGGAAAATTACACCGACGCTCTTATCGGCAGATTTACTCCGCTTTCAGAGGAAGATGTTGACGACGCGCTCGCTTATCTTCGCAGCATAAATCCGCACCTCGGCGATGAGCTTGTAAGAGGCGGTCAGTTTGTTAATATTCCCGTTCGTCAGCCTCTTGGCGTTATGGTTGCCGACGGTTACGCCGCTATCGGCGACAGCGCGTTCATGACCGTTCCCGTTATCGGCTCGGGCATGGCAAACGCTTTCAAAGCGTCAAAGATGCTCGCTGACGCGATTATTGAGGACACAACTGACTCATTCTCAGCTGAAACTCTCTGGAAATATCAGAGAAAATACTACAAAGAGCTCGGCAACGGCTTTGCGCCTCTTGCGTGCGTTAAGCTTCTGCTTACCCGCCTTTACTCCGATGAGCTTGACTACATATTTGACAGCGGAATCCTCAACGCGGACGATATGACAATCGGCGCGGATTCAACGGACATCGGCTCAATTCTCGGCGGCGTTACAAAAGAAAGCCTCAAGAAAAAGCTTGTCGGTCTTAAGAATAACCCCGTTGTTCTCAAGAAAGTTCTCAGATGTGTTAAGGAGCTCGGCGCGGCTGTTGCCGTTACAAACGCAATGCCCAAGTCATACAGCAGAAAGTCTGTAAACGCATGGGTTAAGCAGTATAACAACTGCTTCAAGCACTGATAAGATGAAAATTCTCATTGATGCGGACGGCTGTCCCGTGGTGGATATAACCGTCTCGCTTTCTAAGCAGTATGATAAGGAATGTATTATCATCTGCGACACCGCTCATGTTTTCAATATAGATGGCGTTGAGACCGTTATTGTTGAAAAAGGGGCGGACAGCGTGGATTTCAGGCTCGTTAATATGCTTTCAAAGGGCGATATTGCCGTAACTCAGGACTACGGGCTTGCGGCAATGTGCCTTGCGAGGGGAGCTGTACCGATAAATCAGAACGGGCTTGTATATACTGAAAAAAATATTGACGGTCTTCTGTTTTCAAGATATGTTTCCAAAAAGGTGAGAATGGCGGGCGGCAGGCTCAAAGGCCCGTCCAAACGCACTCCCGAGCAGGACGAAAAATTTATTTTTCAGATGAAAAAACTGTTTGAAAACGAAAATAATACAGAAAAGGGGTAAAAAGATGAAGGTAACATATAAAGCGGCGGCCAAAATCAACCTTATGCTCGATATTCTTTCAAGGCTCGATAACGGCTATCACAGCCTTTTTATGATAATGCAGTCGGTCAGCCTTTTTGACGACATAACCGTTAAAAAGACGGAGTCGGGCGGAATAACGCTTTCGTCAAACGAGCCGAGAATTCCCTGCGACGAGGCGAATATTGCCTACAAGGCGGCAAGCGCGTTCTTCAACGCCGCAGGCATAACCGACAGGAATGTTTCAATTCATCTTGAAAAAAGAATCCCCTTTGAGGCAGGTCTTGCAGGCGGAAGCGCGGACGGAGCGGCGGTCATAAAGGCTCTCAACGATATTTATGAAACAGGACTTCCCGAAACAGAGCTTTGCAAGATAGGTGCAAAGGTCGGCGCGGATATCCCGTTCTGCCTTACGGGCGGCACGAGAGCGGCGCAGAACATCGGCGATGTTCTTTCACCGCTCCCTGATTTGCAGGAATGTTATATCGTCCTCGCAAAGCCGAAGGCAGGCGTTTCCACGGGCAAGGCGTTCGGCGAGTTTGACAAGCACGGCGTCCGTCATCTTGACACCTGCTCAATGCTCTATTTTGCCGCCAACGGCGATTTTGACGGCATCTGCTCCAAAGCGGGCAATGTTTTCGAGCAGCTTATCGAGGTTCCTCAGCGTGTTCCGATTAAGTCGGTTATGTACGATAATAACGCTGTGTGCGCCTGCATGAGCGGTTCCGGTCCGACCTGCTACGGAATATTCAAAAATAAAGAGGACGCCGAAAAGGCGTACGAAACACTTAAAAAAGATTATAAAGAAACCTACCTGTGTGTTCCTGTCAATTCGGGGCTTACAAAAGTGCAGGCGGAGTAATACGGAAGGTTCAATATGAAGGGTTTAGGCACTATTGTTAATGTTGCGGCGGTCGTTCTTGCCGCCCTTATCGGTCTGCTTTTTAAGGGCGGAATCAAGGACAAATATCAGAATATGGTCAGATGCGCTCTCGGTCTTTCGACTATGTTTATCGGCGCATCGGGCACACTCGGCGAAATGTTCGTTATTTCCGACGGCAAGCTCTCAACGCAGGGGAGCATGATGCTCTTTCTCTCGCTCGTTATCGGCGGTCTTTTAGGCGAGCTGATTTCAATTGAGGACAGGCTCGAGCATGTCGGCGAGTGGATAAAGAAAAAAGTCAAGGCAGAAAACGATAATAAATTTGTTGACGGTTTTGTTGACGCAACACTTGTTATCTGCATAGGCGCGATGGCGATTATGGGCTCTTTGCAGGACGGTCTGACAGCGAGCCACGAAACGCTTTTTGTAAAGAGCGCGCTTGACTTTTTCTTCGTCATGATTCTTGCCTCAACAATGGGCATCGGCACAATGTTCTCGGCAATTCCGCTCGGTATTTATCAGGGCGCAATAACCCTTGCCGCGGGGCTTATATCTCCGTTCATGAGCGATATGCTGATTTCAAACCTATCGCTTGTCGGCTCGGTTCTGATTTTCTCAATAGGCGTAAACTTCGTTTTCGGCAAAAAATTCAAGGTCGGCAACCTGCTTCCCGCGCTTTTAGGGCCGATTGTTTATGAAATCGCAATGAAAATCATAGGATAAGTATGGAACGCTATTCAGAAACAAAACTTAAAAAGAAACTGAAGCCGCCGCGGTACGCCTTTATCGATGTTCTGCGCGGCATCTGCCTTGTGAGCATGATTGCTTACCACACAATGTGGGACTGCGTTTATATTTTCGGCGTAAACGCTCCGTGGTTCAAGACGGAGTACGCTAAAATATGGCAGCAGAGTATCTGCTGGACGTTCATTTTCCTTTCGGGGTTCTGTTTTAATCTTGGCAGAAATCACCTCAAAAGAGGTTTGCTTGTCTTCGGCGGCGGTATAGTGATAACCGCTGTAACGCTTCTCGTGATGCCTGAGGATAAAATAATTTTCGGCGTGCTGACGCTTATCGGCTCTGCCATGCTCATTCTCACGGCGGCAGAGCCGATTATGAAGAAAATCTCGCCTATTTTCGGCTTTGTGCTGAATTTTCTGATTTTTATTTTCTGCAAAAATGTACCGAAAGGGTATATAGGCTTTGAGGATACTCCTGTATTTCTGCGGCTTCCCGACTTTTTATATAAAGATTATTTCACCGCATTTCTCGGGTTTAAGTTCACAGGCTTTCGTTCGTCGGACTATTTTCCGCTGATACCGTGGCTGTTCCTTTTCTTTGCAGGCTATTTTTTCTTTATGCTTCTGAAAGAAAAGGGCGTTATCGCAAAGTGGAAGAAAACTCCGCCGACAAAGGAATTTTTCTCAACTGTCGGCAGATATTCATTCTGGATTTACATGGCGCATCAGCCTGTGGTTTACGGAATACTTTTTATCATTTTTAAGATTATCAGATAATAATTTCAGACTGTGTATCGTTCAAAGCAGTACGGATTTATAACAAATTGCGGATAGAACACATACCGTGAAAAAGAATATTGCAAAATTCCCGCATCGTCCTCAAAACAATAAATTATTATCCGTGATACCCCGAATATAAAAAACAGCGTATTACAACATCTGTTGCATTACGCTGTTTTTCGGTTTATAATAGACTTATAATATCTCTATCTGACACGCTTTCATTGTGTCGAGTGCTTTGAGGTGGCTCTCGACCGTAACACCCGCGCAGCAGAAAGAATCAACGATAACGGGAACTTCGGGAACGAACGCCTTAATTAAGAGTGCGTTTGATACAACGCAGATATCCGTGCAGACGCCGATAAGCTCAACAACATCATATCCACCGTCGGCGATGTAATTCGCAAGCTCAATGCTGCCGAATGTCGGCTTCTCAAAGATTTTACATCCCTCAGAAAACTCCTTGACGCCAATGTTAAGCTCCCAGCCCTTTGTGCCCTTAATGCAGTGGGGAACAGGCAGCTTTCTTCCCTCCTGAGTTTCGGAATAAATCTCAGAGTGAGTGTCCATTGTGAAGACAACCTCGCCGTCAAATTCCTCTATTTTTTCGCATACATCGGGGACGATTTCTCTTGCTTCCTCAGTGCCCAGAGCACCGTCAATAAAATCATTTTGCATATCAATTACAACAAGCAGTTTTTTCATATCAATTCCTCCTTAATTATTATATACCACTTTTTCGTCTGAAAAACAAGACTTGACTTTTTAAAAATTTTATGCTTGTCAGCACTTTAATAAAAATACTTTATTTTTTCTTTATTTTTCCTTTGCTGAGGCTTCGTATTTACATTTTAAAATGAAGCTGACAACAAAAGAAAGGAGCAGATTTATGTACCGTGTTCTTATTTGCGACGACGATAAGGCAATTGTCGATTCAATCGAAATCTACCTGAAGCACGAGGGCTATGAGGTTATAAAGGCCTATGACGGCATTGATGCCATCAACAAAGTGAAAGAAAACGAAATTCACTGCATGATTCTTGACATCATGATGCCTAAAATGGACGGACTTATGACCGCGGGCAAGCTCAGAGAGAGCTACAATTTCCCGATTATCATGCTTTCCGCCAAAAGTGAAGACACCGACAAGATTATCGGGCTTGAGTTCGGCGCGGACGACTATGTTACCAAGCCGTTCAATTCGCTTGAGCTTATGGCGCGCGTGAAATCCCAGATAAGGCGTTACGCCTACCTCGGCAGCCTTGAAATAAGAGAAAGTCAGCTTGTCTGCGGAGGTCTTGTGCTTGACAGAGACTCGAAAGAGGTTACGGTTGACGGCACTCCCGTTCGTCTTACTGCGCGTGAATTCGGGATTTTGCAGTATCTTATGGAAAATTCGGGGCGCGTGCTTTCGGGCAATCAGATTTACGAGGCTGTGTGGAACGAGCCTGCATTCGGCGTGGAGCGGATAATCACGGTTCACATCAAAAACATCAGAAGCAAAATTGAAATCAACCCGAAAGAGCCGAAATACATCAAGGTTGTTTATGGTCTCGGCTACAAAATGGAAAAGTAGAAAAATGGAGAAACAGGAGGAGAGCTTATGAATAATAATTCGTTCAAATATTCGCCGTGGATAAAGGCGTTATGCTTTGTGCTGAGCGTGATTTCCTTTGCACTGTTTACATTCAACGCGATTTACGCCGTCAGACCGCTCGCGTATTTTTCAATAGATGAATTAGTGAGCGATGAGGGTAAAACTTTTTATGATTCACAAACGGCTAACAGCGTTTTTTATGATGAACTCTGTAATCTCAGCTTACTCTGCCGAAAAACGCCCGAGGAGTACGCTAAAGAGCTGAAAAAAGGCAAAGACAAGCAGGTTGAAGCGATACTTAAGCAGTATGTGGATAAAAAAGCTGAGATAATCCGCGAAGAACTTGTGTCGGCTGTTAATGAATACAATGACGGTTATTCGGTGGAAAATCTGCTTGCAGGCGGAATTACGGATAATTATGTAAATGCCATTCCCGACACCCCTCAGGAAAAGCAGAAATACCCAGTCAATCCTTACGCTCCCGCTGAAATAAGAGCGGCGCAGAAAATTCTGAATTACGCCGAGGGTGAGGAGCTTCTCAGATATGCTGAGCTTATACATGATGACGCGTTTTACGACGGATTCAATGCAGAAATCGATGATAACCACTTGTATTTTGACATCAATTTCGCTCACAGCAAAGAGCAGGCAAAAGAAGTCATAAGTGAAAAAGTAAATCAAGATATAAACGACCGTGTATATAATTACCGAATCAGTTATACGGAAGCTCAGAGCAAATCAGCAAACCTTGTTAATATAAAATATTATATAAAAACAGGCGATAAGGTTATCACCAATATGAAGGATAAAGACGCTGAAATCAAAGCGGCGTCAGAGCACAGCCTGCTCTGCACAATTTCTGACGGGGTAATTACCTATGACCGTTTCCCGAATTGGTACAGCAGAGACATCAACTCTTTCCTGAATGATTACTTCAAGGATTGCGATGAATTGACGGTTTATATGCTCAATGAATTTGAGTTTTCGGACAGCGATGTTGTTACAAAGCGCTGCGAAGCCTTTAATGAAGCGAATTACGATATTAAACCGTATGCTGCAAAGGCCGCTGCGTTCCTCGTGCTTTCAATTGCCGCGCTGATTGTTATGCTCAACCTTTCGGGGCATAAAAGAGGCAAAGAGGGTATAACGCTTGCGTTTATTGATAAACTGCCGGGTGATATTCACTTCATTTTATCCGCAGGTCTGATTGCCGCGGGTGTTGTCGGAATTGTGTTCCTGCTCAATGAGCTTGACCACGAGGACGGCATGAAATATTTTAATGATATTGCGAAGCCTTTTGTCGCTCTCCCGACGGTGCTGTGGATGCTTCTCATTGAGCTTATCGCAAGCATTGTCAGAACGGCGAAGTCGGAAAAATCATATTTCGGCAGTTTCTTCATCGTAAAATTCATTAAATTTATCTTTAGCCTCATTAAGAAAATCTTTTCAAAAATCGGCAGGGGAATAAAAAAATCCTCGCTGAGATACAGACCTAAGCATTTCAGATGGGTGCTGTTCCTTGTTGCCGCCGTGCTCACGGTTGTAAATCCTTTACTTGTAATCTTTTTCTGCATAGCGGCGAATGATTACGCTGTCGGATTTGTCGCCGCAATTATAACCGCGCTTGTCGGTGCGGCAGGAACATTCTTCTTTGCAAAGTATGTCAAAAATCTCGACAAGGTTGTTGAGGCGTCGGGACGCAGAGAAAGCGTTGACTTTGAGGGCAAAAAGGTGCATCAGTCGCTTGAAATCCTCAATGACAGCCTTAAAATCTCAAATGATGAGCTTGCCGCCGCGGTGGATAAGGCGGTCAAAAACGAACGCACCAAAACTGAGCTTATAACAAATGTTTCCCACGACCTTAAAACGCCGCTGACCTCGATAATCTCTTATGTTGATTTACTGAAAGCAGATGATGTTGAGGACGCCGACAAGGAAAAATATATCAGCATAATCGACGAAAAAGCGAATAATCTCAAGGTGCTTATAGAAAATCTCATTGAAGCGTCAAAGGTTTCTGCGGGAAATGTGAAGCTCAACAAGGTTAATCTTAATCTCAAAGAGCTTGTAATTCAGTGCATTGTTGAAAACGCTCCCGAGTTTGAGAGCGGAAATCTTGACCTGAGATTTGACGAAAAATGCGTGCCTGTTACGGTTTATGCCGACAGCCAGCAGACTTACAGAATTATCGAAAATCTTGTTTCAAACGCCAAAAAATATTCCGCGCCGTTCACGAGAGTTTACTGCTCCGTAAAAGAGGACAACGGATTCGGTGTGTTTGAAATCAAGAATATGTCAAAGGAGCCGCTGAATATTTCACCCGATGAGCTTACCGAAAGATTTGTAAGAGGGGACGCCTCGCGCGGAGAGGTTGAGGGTAACGGTCTCGGACTTTCAATCGCCAAGGAGCTGTGTATCCTCCAGGGCGGAAGACTTGATATCGCCATTGACGGCGATCTGTTCAAGGCAACGGTATATTTACCCATATAAAAGTAGGGCAGGGGCTTGCCCCTGCCGCTGAAATATGAAATTATCTGTATCGCTTCATCAACGAATCAAGTGCTTTGCTGATTGCAAGCCCCACAACGAGACACACAACCCATTCAATCACCGCGTTCACCGTTACGAGCGCGGCGATTATTTTTATAATGCTGTCTCCGAGCCCGAGCGTTGAGAGCTTATCCGTGCCAAAAAGCGTGATAAGACCCGTTACAAAAAACAAAGTGTTGAGTACGCCCATACTGAGGGATGTTGCGGCGTAGGAAATATTCTTGTGCTTGCCCTTGAACGCGAGGAAAATCAGACCTGCGAGAAGTCCTGCTAAAATCCTCGGCACTAAGCATAGGATTCCCGTAGCAACGGGGTTGATAGATAGCAGAGCCGCGCCGAATGCCGACGGTCTGCCGACGCCGAAGCACTGTAGAAAGCTCGTCAGACCGAAAACTCCGCCTAAACACGCTCCGCAGGCAGGGCCGCATATAATTGCGCCCACGGCGACGGGGATAGTCAGAAATGTGATTTCAACAATTCCGATGTTGAGATAGCCAAGCGGCGTGAATGTCATAATAACAATTATTGCCGCGAGAACTGAGGTTACAGCCAGATTAACAGTACTGTTCCTTTTTTTGCTTTTGTTTGTGTTCATTTTTTCCTCCTTGCTCCTGCTCATAAGATACAGTGCATTATAGATTATTTGTTTTTATCGTAAATGACTTTGAGCCCGTCAAGAAGCAGGTCTTCGTCATAAACCATTTTTCGGTAACAGCTTTTGATGATGTTGTGAGAATAGCCGCCCGTAGCGACGGTTGTTTTTATTTTGTTTCCGAATTCCTTTTCCATTCTCTCACAAAGTCCGTCAAGCATTGCCGCCGTGCCTAAGACCGTACCTGCAAGCATGCAGTCGGTTGTGTTAGTGCCGATTGCGGTGTCGGGCGTTCTGAGGCTTATTGCGGGGAGCTGGGAGGTTTTCTGCGAAAGAGCGTCAAGAGAAATTTTAACTCCCGCCGAAATGGTACAGCCGCGGAAAGTGGCGTTTTCGTCAATCAGAATAATTTTTGTTGCCGTGCCCAAATCCACAACGAGGCAGGGGAGCGGATATTTCGCAATAGCTCCCACAGAGGCGGCAACAAGGTCGGCACCGACCTGTGAATGGCAGTCGGTTACAATTTTAAGACCTGTTTTGATACCGGGCGAAAGAATAAGCGAGTCGCAGTCCGTAACCTTTTTCACGGCGTTGGAGATAATATCCGTAAGCTCGGGCACAACACTGCTGATAATTGAGCCGTCAATGCTTTTTGAATCAATATGATTGAGCGAAAATATAATCAGAAGCTCCGCGGCGTACTGGTCGATTGTGCGCTCGCGCTGAGTCGCCAGCCGTGAAGTAAACGATTTTTTTTCGCCGTCATATATTCCGAGTGAAATATTGGTGTTGCCGATGTCAATTGCAAGAAGCATATGACCGCCTCCTTAAAAAAAATAAAGTTTTGCAAAATTCTTCTTGACAAGAATAATAAAATGTGTTATTATATCGCTTGTGATTGCTGCTATGGCTCAGTCGGTAGAGCGCATCCTTGGTAAGGATGAGGTCACCGGTTCAATTCCGGTTAGCAGCTCCAGCCGTGGATTTTTCCGCGGCTTTTTTTATTTTATATTCGGGGTTTCAAGAATATAATTTTAAAGCTGTGTGGTCGATGCGGAAGAAAGGTAGGGGCGATTATCAATCGCCCGTTTTTTATTTCAGAATAATTATCAGGTCATCGGGACGTCGACCCCTGCAAAACTTGCAGGGGATGACATCTTCAATATCGTGTTAATTTATATTACTCAAAAATAAACTTTTCTCTGACAAATCCCTCAGCGTCAATTCTGTATGTCGCGATTTCGTACGGGTCAATCTCACAGCGGAAGCCCGCGTTGATTTCGTCGCACATAACGCTGATGTTCTTTTCTTCGCCTGCGGTTTCTTTAAGTCTTATAACCTTGTCTCCGTTTTTATCCTCGGCAAATTTGAAAACCGAAACCTCAACGCCGCTCTTGTTTATCTTAACAATATCGGCGCACTCTCTGATGCCTGCGATTTCGGCGGCTTTTTTCGCGGCTTCGTCCTCATTGCCAGCAAAAATATCAAACCAGCACTCTCTGATTTCTTCGGATTTATCCTCAAAGCTCTGAGCAGATATTTTTTCAGCCGCGAGAACAGCTTTTTCCGCTTCTGTAATAAAATCATCAGTTACTTCAACCTTTGCTTTTCTTAAAGCCAGAGGCATTGACAGCGAGCGGTGAAGCATTTCGTCGTATGTTTCAAAGCAGCAATCCTTTGCGTTTTCAAGGTCAATGTCCATAACATCAGCCTTGTCCGCGTCGCTCATAACAAAAATTCTGAAACCGTCATTTGCACCGTCGAGCCAGTAGTTTTCGTTTTCGTCGGTGAGTACGGCGCAGTCAAATCTGCCGCTATAGACAATCTGTGCGAATGTTTTACTGCAAACCTTTTTGCCGCAGAATGAGCGGAAAATTTTGCCGAATTTTTTATGAAGCCAGTCCTCAGAATAAAGAATCTGTCGTGCAAGTCTTTCATCAGAAATGAAATCTTCTTCATCCTGCCACATACCCGCAAACGGATACCATTTGCCCTCCGAGATTTTTTCGCTGATTCTGGCGAAAAGCTCGGGGTTTTCTTTTTCTATTTTACAAAGCTGACTTGCTCTCAGACCGTTGACCTTAAGAAAATCGTATTTATCAAGAGCGCAGAGCACATCATTGAGATACTCGGGGCAATCTTTTGTAACTAAAGCAATTTTAAACATATCAGCAGTCCTCCTCGTCGATTAAGCCGTAATAAGTTCCGATCCAGTACGCAAATGTAAACACATAGCAGCCCTCAACGCAGGTGGAAGGGGAGTACATACCGGGGGTAATGTCGTATGGATTTCTGTCGTATTTTGTAATCGGTATTTCATCGGGCGGAAGCTTCAGCGAAGTCTCGTTTGCCTGATGTTCGTCAAAGGTTCTCTTTTCTTTGATGGGTGCGTCATGCCTGTGCATATTTACGTGAGCGGCATAGCGTGAAATCTCAAATCTGTAGAACCACTGAGCGCAGCGTTCAAGGTGAATTTTCTCATCGGGCACTGAAAGCGCAAACGGGAATTCGTAACCGGGCATAAACTCTCTGAGAAGTGAGAGCTTCCATGTCTTGAATCCCTCACGGTACTTGTTGAGAAGAACAGGGTCTTCCTCAAGCGTGCAGAGCATCCAGAATGTTTCGGTGGCAAGCATATTGTCGCCGTACATTAAATCCTCCTCGGGTGAGCAGGTTTCTCTTGTCGCGCCCTGGAAAATGCGGTCAAAATGCTGGAGCGTGAGGTCTGCATAACCCTCTGCGACAAGTTTGTCGTAGGTTTCCTGCCATATTCCTTTTTCGCCCGTGATGTGCATTGTGGCTTTGAGGTAGAACAGCAGCTCGCCTGTATTGAGAGCCGCATCGACATAGCCAATCGGGTCGCCCTCAAAATATCTTCTGCTCCACTTGCCCCAGGTTGTCGGCTTGCCCGAATGCTCCGCGAACTCATAACCGCTGTTGATTATGTGAGTAAGCGTGCGCTTTGCCGCGTCCTTGATGATTTCGTCAAGCTCGGGGTCGTCGGGGCCGAGAAGGTCGTGGGCAATTTTCATCTGAAGAAAATGACCAGAGACTTCATCACTGCTTGTGTCAGCCTTATATGTAACGCCGTCCTCGGTATAGCCGTAATCCGTGAGCAGATGTCTGAGTCTTTCGGGAATGGGATAATCACAGGGAACTCTTTCGCCTGCTCTGCCCGAACGCTTTGAGGCGGAAGTTTCAATGCAGTAAGCCTCTTTGCCGTCTCTCTTATAGAAATGACCGTCGTCGGGCACAGGCTCGCCTAAAGCGTGATATGAACGCGCGATAAAGCCTTCGGGTCTGCCGTGGATATACATAAGCAGAAGGCACGCTTCGCAGGCTTCAACTGCGCCCTTGAAAACCTCCTGAGTTTTCGGGTCGTTTTTGCCGAGCTCTCTTTTAAGCACGGCATAATGATACATCTCGCCGACCGCGTGAGCCGCCGTGAAACAGCCGTCATTATCGCTTTCCGCATGAGGATACATTGTGCTCAGATCGCGCGGAACTTTCATGTGCCTCTGGCTTACCATGCCGCGGCGTTTAACATATTTGTTTGTTTCTTCAAGCAGAATATCAGCTTTCTGACGGGCGGAGAGCATTACCATTTCAATGTGTGAAACATGGTCGCCTGTGAGTGCCCATATGTCGTCTCCGTCAGCGAGCAGTGCGTCAACCTCGTCTTTTTCAAGGTGTCTGTATGCGCTGAAATACATTATTTTGTCCTCGTCCGTTTTGGCGTTCGGGTCGTATCTTGTAAGTCCCGTTTTCGCGCCGTACCATATTACACCGTTATTGCCGCAGGCAAAGCAGGTGTAATCGCTCTTTTTTGAGGGCAGGGGGCAGGGGAAGCCGTCAAGGTCGGGAGCTTCGCTTTTTACGCTGAAAAGCTCCTGCGGAATTGACGGGTCGTCTTTGGATAAAACGGTTATCTTGCGTGTTAAGTGTGGTCTTAATGTGTATGGCATTTCGCACTTTCCTTTCTGAAGACAGCAGTCTTATTATTTATAAATCTTTTATCATCTGCTCGTAGGGGAGCATCTGAAATCCAAGTGATGAATAGAGCCTTTTTGCGCCAGTGTTGTAGTCCTCGACTTCAAGGCGTATCCTTTTACATTGTGGCTCGATATTTTCTTTGAGAAATCTCAGAAATTCTTTGCCTGTTCCTTTGTTTCTGTGCTTTTCGCTGACATACAGCTCCTCAACCCAGCAGACCTTGCCGCCTGCCTCCTGTGAGAATGTGTAGGCGAGAAGCATATAGCCGATTACTTCGCCGTTCTCCTCAGCAAAAAAGCATTCGGCATACTCGCTGCTTCGCATCAACTCGTCCCACGCGGCAAGTCTGTATTCTATGGGAACGGGGTGAAGTACCGCATCGCTGTTAAAGAAAATCTCTGTCATTTCAAGATATTTTTCTTTGTCCGCGGCATTGACTTTTCTTATCATTTTACCGCCGCCTTATCACAGCTCTCCATGATTTCAAGAGCTTTTTTGAGTATTGTGAGCTGATCCTCACCCATGTGAATTTTAATCGCAATATGCGGCTTGCCTGCGGCGGAAACAGTGATTCTTCCGCGCATTTTCTGAGCAAGGGCGGTGATTTTTGCCATGTCAAGGTTTTCAATAAAGAGCTTCACCGTGTCGCCCGACCTGCCGATTTCATAAATGCCCTGCGCAATGGCGGTGTTTCGCATAAGCGAGATCGTTATGAGCCCGAGAACGCTCGACGGCATTTCACCGAAGCGGTCAATAAGCTCGTCGATAACATCGTCAGCGTCCGCCTCACAGCGTATATCCGCGATTCTGCGGTACATTGCGATTTTATGCGGCACATTTTTGATGTAATCCGACGGAATATATGCGTTGATTGGCAGGTCAATGAGACATTCTTTTTCGGGTGCGGGCTGAAGCTCGCCTTTTTCCTCACCGACGGCCTGATTGAGCATTTTCATGTAAAGGTCGTAGCCGACCGCTTCCATGTGCCCGTGCTGCTGAGTGCCGAGAATGTTGCCCGCGCCTCTGATTTCGAGGTCGCGCATCGCAATTTTGAAGCCCGAGCCGAACTCGGTGTATTCTCTGATAGCCGTAAGTCTCTTTGCGGCTACTTCGCTGAGTTCCTTGCCGCGCGTAAATGTGAAATACGCGCTCGCGCGCCTTGCGGAACGGCCTACACGCCCTCTGAGCTGATGAAGCTGAGAAAGTCCCATGCAGTCGGCGTTTTCAACAATCAGCGTGTTGACATTCGGAACATCAACGCCTGTTTCAATAATCGTGGTGCAGACGAGAATATCTGTCTCGCCCTCCATGAGCCTCTGCCAGATTGAGCTGAGTTTTTCTTCAGTCATCTGACCGTGAGCGTATTCAACCCTCGCGTCGGGGAGCATTTCTTTTATCTTTGCCGCCGTCCGAGCGATAGTTTCCGTCCTGTTATGGAGATAATAAACCTGTCCGCCGCGGCGAAGCTCGTTTGACATCGCAAGCGCAAGCACTTCCATGTCGTGCTCAATAACATAAGTCTGAACGGGGTGTCTGTCCTGCGGAGCTTCCTCAAGCAGAGACATATCACGAATGCCCGACATAGCCATGTTGAGCGTGCGGGGGATAGGTGTTGCCGTCAATGTCAGAACATCGACGTTCGGGTATGCGCTTTTGAGCTTTTCTTTCTGCGCGACGCCGAAACGCTGTTCTTCGTCAACGATAATAAGACCTAAATCTCTGAATTTTATATCCTTTGAAATGAGCCTGTGAGTGCCGACGATAATATCGACATAGCCCTTTCTGAGGTCTTCTTTTATGATTTCCTGTTGCTTGGGCGATACAAAGCGTGAAAGCATCTGTGCCTCAACAGGGAAGCCGTCAATTCTTTTGCGGATAGTCTGATAATGCTGTAACGCAAGAATTGTTGTGGGCACAAGGATGGCGCACTGCTTGCCGTCCGCAACACATTTGAACGCCGCGCGGATTGCAACCTCGGTTTTGCCGAAGCCTACATCGCCGCAAAGCAGTCTGTCCATCGGGTGAGCCTTTTCCATGTCGCCCTTGATTTCATCAATGCAGCGCAGCTGGTCTTCCGTTTCCTCAAACTCAAAACGACGTTCAAAATCGTTCTGCATGTCAATATCGGGCGAAAAGGCGTGTCCCTCCATTTTCATTCGCTTGGCGTAAAGCTCGATAAGCTCCTTTGCCATGTCCTTGACCGCCGAGCGTACACGGGAACGGGTTTTGTTCCATTCCGTACCGCCGAGCCTGTTGAGTTTTAACATTCCGCTGTCGCTGTTAGGTCCGATATATTTAGAAACCTGGTCGAGCTGAGTTACGGGAACATACAGCACATCGCCTTTGTCGTATCTTATTTTAATGTAGTCTTTAATATTTCCGTCAGCCTCGAGCTGAGTTATGCCGTCAAAAATGCCGATACCGTGAGCCACGTGAACAATGTAATCGCCCTTGTGAAGCTCCTCAAGCGAGTTGAAAACAGCCGCTTTGTTGACCTTTTTGTGCTTTTTGACAGTCGGCAGAGCTTCTTTGCTTCCATAGGTTATGAGGATGAATTTTGAAGCAGGGTACTCGAATCCCGAAGAAAATCCGCCGGGCATAACGGTTATACTGCCCTCGGGCAGACTTTCGGCAGGGTTGTCGATATAAGAGCAGGCGTAGCCGTCTTTGTTTAAATCTTCCGCAAGTGCCTGCGAAGCCTTTGCCGTACCCGAAACGATAACAACCGTGCTTTTGCTGTTCTTGCCCATGAACGGCTGTAAATCGTCTTTAAGCACGGAAAGCGAACCGTTCCACGGCGAAACCTGACGCGCGTTGAATGTGATAAGCTCCTTAACGGGAATATCAAAGCTCCCTCGCGCGAGATTGTCAAGATAAATCGCGCCTAAATCGGTGTAAAGCCCCGTCAGCTCGGAGAATGTGAGAATGTATCTGTCAAGACCCTTGCAGACAGTACCCTCCGCAAGATAAGCCTTGTATTCTTCATTGAAAAGCTGGCTTACAGCATCCGCCTTTTCTTTAACGGAAAAGCTGTTGCTTATGAAAAGAAGCGGTCTTTCAATGTAGTCAAAAATCGTCGCACTGTCGTCATAAATCAACGGAAGATAGCGGTCAAGCGAGGAAAGGCTTACGCCCGATTCAAGAGATTCAATATCTTTTTGCAGCGATTCCTTGACCTTGACCGAGCCTTTGCCCTTAACGGTGTCGGCAAAATCGCTGATTATTTTAATCAGCTCGTCATTCGCGCAGCAGATTTCCGTCGCGGGCGTAACCGTGATTTCGTCAATCTGATTAACCCTGCGCTGAGTGTCTGTTTCAAAATAAGAAATTGAGTCAATCGTGTCGCCCCAGAAATCAATTCTGAACGGCATTTCGCTGTCGGGAGAGAACAAATCGACAATTCCTCCTCTGACGGCGAACTGACCGCCGCCCTCAACATTTTCACTTGAAGTGTAGCCCGAGCGCAGAAGCTGAGCGACTAAGTCCTCAATTTTAACATCTTCGCCGACTTTGAGATGAATTCTTTTTGTAAAAAGCACCTCGGGCGGAATGGTGAACTGCATGGCGGCTTCGACGCTTAAAACTACCGCGTCAGCGTTGCCGTCAAGCAGATTACCGAGTACGGACAGCCTCTTGCGCTCGTATTCGCGCGATTTTATCTGATTTGTTCTCAGCGAAATATCGCCCGCGGGGTACATCAGCGCGTTGCACCCGAAAGACTTTAAATCTTTGCAGAGGCGCGTTGCCTGGCTCTCGTCGGGCGTGATGACAACAGCCTGCCTCGGCGATAAATCGCTGCAAAGCGAGCTAATGACGTGCGCCTTGTGAATCTGAGACAGACCGATAACACCCATGGGAACTCTGCCTTTTTTTATGTAATTCAGAAGTGCGGGATATTCAGTTGTTTTTTTCAGTGCCTGTGAGAAAAAAGACATGATTACTCCTTGGTAAGCTGTGAGATATACTGTTTGAGTCCCTCAAAATCCTTATCTTTAAAGCAGAAAACCTTGAAGCCGAGCTTCTCAGCCGCTTCGGTGTTGGCAGGGGAGTCGTCAATAAAGAGACATTCTTCCGCTTTAAGGTCGAATTTTTCAAGGAACATTTCGTAAATAATGCGGTCAGGCTTCACAACATTGTAGTCCGCTGAGACAAAGAATCCCTCAAAATACTCATTGGAGGGGATTGTGTTCTTGAACTCATGAAGCCATTTCGCGCAGTTAGACAACACAAAGAGCCGATAACCGCCCTCATGGAGGGCATTGATTATCGGTGTCATCTCGGTAAGGGGAGGCATCTGACCTTCACGGTCAAGCACAACCTCTCTCATTTTGTCCCGCGCGTCCTCGGGAATATTCGGCAGCATATTGTCGAGTGCTTCCTCAACAGTTTCGGTGCCCTTGTCCATATTCAGCCAGTGAACGCTGCGGAACACATTTTTATAAATTATATCATGGTATTCAGGCGGAAAATTGTCGTTTATCATCCTCTCGGGGTCAAAATCAACAAGAACTCCGCCTAAATCGAAAACAACATTTTTCATTTGAGCTTGATTTCCGCGCTCCATGAGAAGCTGAATTCCTCGTCTCCGCTGATTTTCTGAATGGCTCTCTTTTCGGAAAAATCAGCTTTCTTTTCTCTTGAATCATTTATGCCGTACCACGGCTCAATGCAGACATAAGGCGCGCCGGGTTTTGCCCACAGACCGAGGAAAGCACAGTCGCCGAATGTGAACTCGATGTCAGCGTCAAGCTTTTCGCCCTTGAGAATGCATTTCTTTGATGCGAGATTTGAAAGGATGAGTGCGTCCTTTGCAAAAATATCTTTTGTGATAACAATATCCTTGCCCTCAAAGGGTGAGGGGAATTTTTCATCATAGAGAATTGACTCGGGGTCAATCATTTCGTTTACAACATCGGGCTCTTCACATTCAAACCGGAGCTTGTCGCCGATTGTGCAGTTGAAACCGGGATGCGCACCGATTGAGAAATACATATCGCCGTCGTGCTCATTCTTAACTGTATGAGTTGCGGTGAGTTTTTCACCGTCAAGTCTGAATTCAATGTCAAGAACATATTTGAAAGGATAAACCTTGAGTGTGTCTTCATTGTATTTCTGAGTGAGAATTACATAATCCTCGCCCTGCTCTTTAAGCTCAAAATCTCTTTTTCTTGCAATGCCGTGGCGGAAAAGCTCATATTCGTTTCCGTCAACACGGTATTTATTGTCAAGCAATGTGCCGACAATCGGGAAAAGCACGGGGGACTGACCGTACCAAATCTCGGGAAAGCTCTGCCAGAGATACTCTGTGCCGCTTACCTTTGATTTGAATGATGTAAGCTCTGCGCCGTACTGTTTAATGCCTGCACTTGCTTTGTCGTTTTCTATTGTAAAAATCATAAAAACAACCTCCTTTTATTTCCAAAGAATTATACCATATTATACAATAAAAAATCAATAAAATCTATTGATAATTTTAATTAAAAATGATATTATATACAATATATTGGGTGATTATGTTTTCTGAAACAATTTTTGCCGTAATAATATTACCGTCTTCGGATATCCTAATAAAAGATTTTCAAAGGTGGTAATTTTATGGGATACAGAAACACAATCGGCTTAGGTAAGAATTTCACGGTTCAGTCTGAACCTACACCGTCGGGCGAAAATGAAAACGAAAACGATATCGTCAGCGACTCTTTCAAGCAGATAATCGACTCGGGCTCAATCACCGTTGAGCGAAACGGAAAGCTCGTTCACTGCATGACGGTTATCGGTCAGATTGAAGGGCATTACATTCTGCCGTCGCAGAACAAGACAACCAAATATGAGCACATGATACCTCAGCTCGTTGCCGTGGAGGAAAGCGACTGCATTGACGGACTTCTGATTATCCTCAACACCGTCGGCGGCGATATTGAAGCAGGGCTTGCCATAGCGGAGCTTATCGCAGGCATGAAAAAACCTACTGTTTCCCTTGTTCTCGGCGGAGGTCATTCAATCGGCGTGCCGCTTGCCGTGTCTGCCGACCGCTCATTCATAACTCCGTCGGCGACAATGACTATTCACCCCGTAAGGATGAATGGACTTGTACTCGGCGTTCCGCAGACACTTTCTTATTTTGAGCAGATGCAGGAAAGAATTGTCGGCTTTGTCTGCAAAAATTCTAAGATGTCTGCCGATAAATTCCGAGAGCTGATGCTCGCGACAGGTGAGCTTGTTATGGATGTCGGCACTGTTCTTGACGGCGGCGAAGCGGTGCAGGGCGGTCTTATTGATTCACTCGGCAGTCTGTCGGACGCGCTTGACAGCCTTTATGAAATGATAGAAAACGATTCAAAGAAAAAAGACGATACAAATTGATATAAATTCTCAGGGAGGAATTCCATTGGCTAAAAGGAAAATCGAAAAAACCAATCTGAAAGCGGTTGCGGAAAGAAAGCAGAATAAGAGCGGAAAATCATCAAAAAGCTCGGGCAGTTCAAAAAGTACGAGCACACCCAAAAGTGCGCCTGCTCCCAAAAGCACGGCAAGCTCTGCCGCTCCTAAAGCCGAGCCTGCAAAAGCCGCCGACTCAAAGCCTAAAAAAGAGTCGTCCAAAAAGAAAGATAAAAAGTCTTCACAGGCAACCAATAATAAAATTGCTGTTATCCTTTTCGCTGCCGCAATTCTGCTTTTCGCCATGACAGTTATCGAAAGCGGCGGTGTATGGGCTGCTTTACATAAAACATTGATAGGACTTTTCGGAATCTGCGCGTTTATTGTTCCTATCGGGCTTCTGTGGTTTGCGATTTCTCTTGCCAGAAGCAAAGATGATAAATCAACTATCATACCGAAATCAATCGGCTTCGGCATCATGACCGCTATTATCGGCGGTATCATTCATATTCTTTCGGGTTACGCAAATATTCAGGGACTTCCGAATCAGGTTAAATTTATATGGTCTCTGCGTGAAATAATCAAAGTCAAGAACGGCGGCGCGCTCGGCGCGATTGTCGGCGGAGTTGCTGCGGCTGTTGCGGGCAAGACGGGAGCAATTCTCGTTCTTCTGCTTCTCGGATTTGTTTTCGCAATGATTTTCACGGGCAAGAACCTCAACGACCTCGGAAATCTTGCTAAAAAAATCGGCGGAAAAATCAAAGGATTTATTAACGCTATTAAATCGGGGGAATTCAAAAAGAACGACAGCAGTTCAACTGATACGGGCGTTAAAAAGGTTAATTTCATTATGCCGTGGCTCGCTTCCAAGCTGCCGTCGGTTTTCCGTAAAAAGAACGATAATGAGATTTATATTGAAGAGCTTGAGGGACGCACAAAACGCCAGGAGGCTTATGACGAAATCCTCAGAAATATGAAAACGGGTACGGTTGATCCGTACGTTCCCGAAACAAGACCGAGAGAAATCGCTCAGAGCAATTCCGCGCCGATTCCCATGCCTGCGCCTGTTATGATTGAGCAGAACGCCAACGGCGAAATCATTGAAAAGACCGAGTATCAGAAGCCTACAATCGAGTGCCTCAACGCCTCCGATAACTCGGGCGCGCTCAACTATGAGCAGGAGATCAGGCAGAACGCTCAGACGCTTGAGGAAACCCTGCATAACTTTGATGTTAACGCGAAGCTTGTCGGCATCTGCCGCGGCCCCTCCGTTACGAGATACGAGCTTCAGCCCGCGCCTGGTGTTAAAATCAGCAAGATTACAAGTCTTTCTGACGATATTGCCCTTGCAATGGCAGCTATCGGCGTCAGAATGGAAGCTCCCATACCCGGCAAAGCCGCTGTCGGCATTGAAATTCCCAACAAATCCCGCGCGACTGTTTCACTTCGAGAGATTATTCAGACTCCCGAGTATGACACGCAGGTGTCAAAGAGCAAGCTGGCTGTCGCTGTCGGCAAGAACATCACGGGCGAGTCAATTATCTGCGATATTGCAAAAATGCCGCATCTTCTTGTTGCAGGTACTACAGGCTCGGGTAAATCCGTCTGCCTTAACTCTATGATTATCAGCATTCTCTACAACTCTACGCCCGATGAGGTCAAGCTCCTTATGATTGACCCGAAGCAGGTTGAATTCACCGTCTATAACGGCATATCGCACCTGCTTGTTCCCGTTGTTGCCGACCCGAAAAAGGCGGCGGGCGCGCTCGGCTGGGCTGTTACCGAAATGCTCAAAAGATATAAGATGTTCTCTGAGAAAAATGTCAGAGATATTAAGGGTTACAACCGCCTTGCCGTTGCTGACGGCGAGGAAAAAATGCCTCAGATAGTTATTTTCATTGACGAGCTTTCCGACCTTATGATGGCGGCAAGAAAAGAAGTCGAAGACTCAATCTGCCGACTTGCTCAGATGGCTCGTGCGGCAGGCATGCATCTTGTTATCGCGACGCAGAGACCGTCTGTTGATGTTATCACGGGCGTTATCAAGGGCAATATTCCGAGCCGAATCGCTCTTTCCGTTTCCTCACAGGTCGATTCAAGAACGATTATCGATCAGTCGGGTGCTGAAACGCTTCTCGGCAACGGCGATATGCTTTATGCTCCTATCGGTGTGTCGAAGCCTATCCGTGTTCAGGGCTGTTTCGTTTCAGACAGCGAGGTTGAGAATGTTGTCAACTTTATCAAGGCTCAGAAGGACGGCGAGACGACCTACGACGATTCTGTAAACGAAGCAATTGAGAACAACGCAAGAGAAGTCGGCGAAAAGAAAAAGGCCGCCATGAGCGCGGATTCCGACGACGATTCCGAGGACGGCGGAGATGAAATGCTGCCAAAGGCGATTGAGGTTGTTGTCGAAAGTCAGATGGCGTCAACAACGCTTCTCCAGCGCAAGCTGAAATTAGGCTATGCCCGCGCGGCGCGTCTTATGGATTCGCTTGAGGAGAGGGGAATAGTCGGTCCGTTCGAGGGAAGCAAACCGAGAAAGGTACTTATTTCGAGAGAGCAGTGGATGGAAATGAACGCTCTGGGCAACGCTTCACCCGCGCGTGAAAAGCCTTACGGCGAGGAAGACGAGGAAAATTATTAAAATTTTTCAAAAAAATGTATAAAACCCCTTGACAAACATATAATGTTAATGTATAATAACAAAGCTCCCTGACGAAAGGGAGCTAATATCGCGGAGTAGAGCAGTTTGGTAGCTCGTCGGGCTCATAACCCGGAGGTCGTAGGTTCAAATCCTACCTCCGCAACCAACTGAATCGGTGTAAGTTTTCGAACCACTTTAGTCCGGAAATTACACCGATGTTTTGTTTTTTAGCCGTTTTTGGTATATAATGCGAATTTGAAATTTTGTTGTAAAACTCAAAATTTCGGTTCGCAATTTTTATTTTATACAGGTTTCGAACCACCAATTTACGGAAAGGAAACAATTAAAATGATTAGGTATTCAAATGATTTCAAACGAAAAGTTGTTATGAGATACGCAGAGGGCGAGTCTGTTAAAGATTTAGCTGAAAGTATTGGTGCCGGTGAAAGTTCAATATATGAATGGATTGCAGCTTCAAAAGATATTCCGATAGTCGGGTTTCAAAAGACTATAAGAGATCAAGAAAACAAAATAGCCAGACTTGAAGCTATGCTGAATATTATAAAAAGCTGTGATTTTTATAATGTTGTACCTTTAGAAGAACGCTTAAAAATAATTGATAGTTTATATGATAAATATGGTATTAATGTTACTTGCGATGCGTTAAATGTAGCGCATGGAACATTTCATAATCATCAAAAGCGTGGCAAGGGTTACGGTAAACAATGGTTGCATGAAAAACGCAAACGTGAATTATTGCCGGAAATAATAAAAATTGACAATGAATATAATCATATTTATGGTGCCGATAAAATGACAGCAGAGCTTAATAATCGTGGTTATGAAACCTGCAAGAAAACTGTGCTTAAAATTATGAAAGAAGAGGGTATATGCAGTATTAGAAATTATGCTAAAGATTATCAAAAGGATAATCAAAAAGCACGAAAACATAATATTTTGAAAAGAAATTTTGAGCCTACAGAACCAAATATGGCATGGGTAAGTGATGTAACTTATTTATCTATTGATGATAAAAATAAAAACACTTTCTATCTTTGCGTTATTATGGATTTGTACTCAAGAAAGATAATTGCTTACTCTGTTGGTGAAAACAATAGCAAGCAGTTAATTAATGCAACATTAAAAAAAGCCATTAAATCAAGAGAAGTTAAGGACGGCATGGTATTTCATAGTGATAGAGGCGCAAATTATACTTCACGCTCGTTTGCAAATCTTTTGGAGCAAAATGGAATAACCCAATCATTTTCAAAAGTTGGATGTCCTTATGATAATTCAGTTGTTGAATCATTCTTTCAAAATTTCAAAAAAGAGTATTTTTACAGATATAAGGTGAAATCAAAGCGTTGTTTAATAAATCTGGTTGATGAATATGTGCAATTTTATAATAATGTTCGTACTCATTCTCATTTGAATTATATTACACCAAATCAAAAAGAATTAGATTTTAAATAAATTCCTGGTATTAAATTTGAAAACGTATGTAAAAAGGAAGTGCTTTTCTTGTAATAGCAGTAAATCCGTAACTAAATTGGTCTGATATCAAATAGACAGCGGATTTAATCGCTTTTAGTGGAAAGGTATATTTATATATGTTATAATAAATCGTCGAGTTATACATTAAGTTGGTCTGCAATTTGATTTTGAAAAAACAATTGAATTGAGAAATCAGATATAGGAATCAAGATACGTTTTAAGTATATTTTAATATAATATGCCATTATTAAATATGCTATTATATAATCATAAGCAGAAGGGAACGTCTTTTGTATGAGAGTATTACTTGCAGAGGATGAGAAAGCTTTATCCAAAGCTCTTGTCAAAATATTTGAAAAGAACAATTACTCGGTGGATGCTGTTTTTAACGGTGAAGATGCTTTAATGTATATAGAATCAGGCAATTACGATGCGGCTGTGCTTGATATTATG
>JAZUFU010000101.1:0-3077 GCA_045640865.1 Acutalibacteraceae bacterium
GCATCAAAGGACATCCTCGCTCAGAAAGAGTATCTTTCAAAGAAGTCCGTATGGATCTTCGGCGGCGACGGCTGGGCATACGATATCGGCTTCGGCGGTCTCGACCATGTTC
The DNA here is from genome assembly GCA_045640865.1 of Acutalibacteraceae bacterium. Lineage (GTDB taxonomy): Bacteria > Bacillota > Clostridia > Oscillospirales > Acutalibacteraceae > CAG-488. Next base: position 113 of record JAZUFU010000101.1, read on the forward strand.
TCGCATCAGGTGAAGATGTAAACGTTATGGTATTCGATACAGAAGTTTACTCCAACACAGGCGGACAGGCATCACAGGCTTCCAACATCGGTCAGGTTGCTCAGTTTGCGGCAGCTGGTAAGGCAATTGCAAAGAAGAGCCTTGCTGAAATCGCAATGAGCTACGGTTATGTTTATGTTGCACAGATAGCTATGGGTGCTGACCAGAATCAGACACTCAAGGCTCTCCAGGAAGCAGAAGCATACAACGGACCTTCACTCATCATCGGTTACGCTCCCTGCGAGATGCACAGCATCAAGGGCGGCATGACCAACTGCCAGGCAGAGATGAAGAAGGCTGTTGACTGCGGTTACTGGAATATGTTCCGTTACAACCCCGCACTCAAGGCAGAGGGCAAGAATCCGTTCACAATCGACTCCAAGGCTCCCGTTTCAGAGGGCTACAGAGCGTTCATCATGAACGAGGCTCGTTACTCAGCTCTTACACGCTCCTTCCCCGAAAGAGCAGAGCAGCTCTTCGCAAAGGCAGAGGATACTTCAGTTGCGAGATATGCACATCTCCTCAAACTCAAAGACCTCTATGCTCCCGACGCTGAATAATTAAATTTAAAATCCCCTTTTGGTTTTTAAGCCAAGGGGGATTTTTTCAAATCAAGGAGGTTTATTATGTCTATCAGCATTCCCGATATATCGGGACTTTTTTCAGGTGATATTATTTCTTTAGCTGTTGTGGCTGTATTGTTTATTATTGTGCTCGTTATTAAAATTCTTATTGCCAAAAAATTCGGCTCAACAGCAAGAGATAAGGGTTATAAATTCGGAACACATTTTCTTCTTTGCTTCTTCTTCGGATTTATCGGCTGGATTGCCGTATGCGCTCTTCCCGACAAGAGAACAAGAAGAGTTCTTGAAAAATTAGCCAATAGTCTTGCTCCGTATGATGAACAGCAGGGCTGAGACATTTTAAAAATTTACACGGTGCGGAATTTCGTCCGATTTTCCGCACCGTGCATTTTTATTTTTTATAATATTCAATCGCGGGGATAATATTATTGACAAGCACGCCGTCCGCGCCCGTGCTCTCATACATTTCATAATCGCCGTCGCCGACTTCGCCTACATCGCCGTTTTTCGCCATAATCCAAAGCTTTTTACCGCTGTTCTTTACAGCCTCAATGTTTTCTTCCGTCAGCCATTTCTGCCAAAGGCGGATATAATCCGCGCCTGCCGCGGCAAAATCGGCGGTGCATTCGGGCTTCGGCATAAATCCGAGCACCTTAATGTTTTCGCCGTACGCCTTTACGATTTTAACATCTTCAATCTCAGTAACACCAAAAACAACATCGTCAAGTATGCCGTAATCTCTGCACATATCAAGCACGGTGTTGAGCCTTTCGCCGCCCTCCTTGATATGAAAAAGAATTTTTCTGATTCCGCATTCGAGATAATCCTTGAATGTATGACTGCAAAAAGCGCAGTCGTCAGTTCTTCTGAGCGCGAGGAACTGCTCCGCCGTCATTTCGCTGACGGGCGTGTCAATTCCGCAGAGCGAAAGGGGCGTCGCGTCGTGAATAACAACGGGAATGTTGTCTTTTGTGAATCTTATATCCACCTCGACTAAATCAACGCCGTGCTTGAGTGAATACCTTGCCGAATGTATTGTCTGCTGAGGGAACACATCTGTTCCGCATCTGTGAGCGATAATTTTCATGGTGATTCTCCGTTTCGTTTGAATTTGAGGATATTATATCATATTGAAATCAAAAGTAAAGCAATGAAATTCCGATACAGAGTTCGAACCTCTTCTAAAAGCAAAAGAGCATACCTTACGGTACACTCTTTTCCTTTTGGCCCGCCCGAAGAGGTTCGAACTCCCAGTCGTCAGAATCGGAAGTTGTAGTATTACACTACACGTTTTTCTTCAAGAAGCCTTATGTATCAACGCTTTCGGGCTTTTTAGCAACTTTCAATACAATTTGGTTTGATGATATTTCTGATGATATTGTACCAATTATCGCTAAAAAGCCCTATTTTGGCCTGCCCGGAGAAATTCGAATTCTCGGTCTCAGGAGTCGGAGTCCTGTGCATTATCCAGCTATGCTACGGGCAGATGTTGACAAAAGTTATTATACTATACTTCAAACTCTTCGTCAACATTATTTTCATAAGTTGTCATGATATCAACATATTGTCGTGCAGTAAAAGCAGGGTCTTTATGTCTTAACTTTTTTGATACCAATACTATGTTGTGATACTTCTGGTAAAGTATAGAGGCATATGTATGACGAATTGTATGAAGACCGTATTCTTCCATATATCCTCCGCTTGGACTTTTTTGCGTTTCAACTTTTGCAGCACGGAGGATACGGTGCCATCTTCCCCGAAGTTCATTTTTAGTGATAGGCTTACCGTCTTTGGTATGTGCAACATATTGCTTGAATTCGTCGTTATCGTACATTTCCTGCATTATTGAATTTGCTTTTTTGGATAACTTAATAATATCCTTTGATGCTTTAGTTTTGGGGGTTCTGTCCCTAACTGTTTTTTCAATAATATTTCCACTTCTATCTCTTTTGTTTGCAATTGTCCTATTATCGTCTATAGAAAGAGTTCTGTTTTTTGCATTCCAGTCTGAAAACTTTAATGCACACATTTCAGATGCTCGAAGTCCTGTTTGAAGCATAAAGTCAAATATAATACCTTGCTCGAATGTTTGATGAGGCATTTTATATGAATTCCTTTTGGGATGCTTCTTATCTTTTTCTCTTTCTTCTTTTGGTCTAAGGTCTTTTGTATATCCTATCGGGTCATAACCATTATAAATAACATCTTGTATTGCTTTTACGTCTGATAATTCTATGTATCTTTTCTTGCCCGTTTTCTTTTTTAGCTCAGCTCTTATTTCATCAATTTTATCATCGGAAGGCATAAGTATATCACCAAATTCTATTTGTGCATTAATTTTT
>JAZUFU010000102.1:0-8313 GCA_045640865.1 Acutalibacteraceae bacterium
CGAGCCAGCTCATTCTTTCGCTTCTCAAGGGATACGGTCCGACGCTTGAAAAGGAAGGCATTGACGGTCTTCTCAAAGGCTTCGGTCTTGACCTTAAAGGGCTTCTTGAGGGCTTCCTCGGCGACGGCGTTAAAATCGGCAAACTCAACATTTTCTCTGCCGACAACATCATGAATTTTGCCGACGATTTAGGTCAGCAGATTTACGAAGCATACCTTGCGAACCCCGAGGCGACAGCGGAGTTCCTCAAAGCTGAAATTCAGGAGCTTCTCGATGTTCAGGTTTCCGAGCTTCCCTGCGACCGCTTTGTTGACACCTACGGCTTCGGCAGCAAGACCGAGGCAGGCGACCTTGAAGACCTGCTGTGCTGCGTTTTCGTTTATATGTATCAGGGCGATATTTACTATGAGGACGACCCGTTCATGCTCGACGCGATTGAGCAGTTTGAAAACGGCGACACAATATTTGAGCTTTTCGATGTACTTCTCAAGGTTGTTGCCGACGATATTCTTCAGGGCAAAATCCTCAGCGATATTGAGCTTAGACTTGAAACACTCTACCCCAACGGCACTTTAGGCAACATGATTCTTTCGCTTTTCGCCGCGCTCGCCAAGATAATTTTCCACGGCGACACAAGCCTGCTCAACCTTGCGGACACAATTATCAACGCCGCTTACAATCTGAGCATTGTTGATTTCGCGTCTCTCTGGGGCATCGTTGAGTATTACATGGGCGAGTATCTCACCGACACTCAGCTTCAGGGCGTAGGTCAGACAATCGGCTCACTTATCCGTGATTTTGCCGAGGACGACAGCATTAAGCCCGACAGCAACGCGACTTTCACCTACACAGGCCCTGTTGAGGTTGAAGCAACAAGAGAAAACTACCGCCTGCCCACGGCTGTTACGGTAACATTCGGCGACGACCGCACATCAAGAAACATAAGCTGGTACTCAAAATATTCAGTTACAGGCAGTGATATTGAAATTCTTGAGGAAACAGACGGCACATTCTCGGGCAAAAATCTTGCTCCCGCAGGCATAACTGTCAGCGCGGAAGCTATTGAAACAACCCGTCTGTACCCCGGTGTTGACCTCGGCGTGATCGGCATAATGAATTATGAGTTCCCGATGATGCGCCACATCGTCAAGGTATCCGGACTTGAAAAGGGCAAAACTTACATCTGGCGCGTCGGCGACGCTTCGAGAAACTGGTGGAGCGAAACAGGCTCGTTCACGGTTGAGGACGGCTCGCAGGAGACTTCGTTTATTCACATCGGCGACCCGCAGGCTCAGTCAGCCGCTCAGTATGACACATTCGCGACGCTCATTGAAAAGGCATATGAGATGTATGACTCCGATTTCATCATTGACACGGGCGACAATGTTGACCACGGCGACAATTTCAGACAGTGGCAGTGGTTCCTTGACGGAGCTTCTGACACGCTGATGAACACCGTGCTTATGTCTGCCGCGGGCAACCACGAGGACAAGGGCACAAACGCGATTGACAAGAACTTTGTTTATTCAAATGTACCCGAGCAGGATGTTACCACGGGTATTTACTGCTCATTCGACTACAACAATATTCACTTCGCGATCCTCAACACCAACAATCTCGACGATGATGACAGCCTCAATGACGAGCAGGTTGAATGGCTCAAAGAGGACATGGCAAAGAGCGACGCGGACTGGAAGTTCGTCGCGTTCCACAAGGCGATGTACTCCAACGGCTCGCACTACAAGGACGACGACGTATGCGAAATCAGAGACGAGCTTTGCCGCCTTATGCCCGAGCTCGGCATTGACATGGTATTCCAGGGACACGACCATGTTTATCTCAGAACCGACTCAATGGTAAACAACTGGGTTGAAAAGGTAAACACCACCACAACGGAGTTCAACGGCAAGACTTATGAAGTCAAGCAGAGCCCGCTCGGCACGGTTTATGTAATCAGCGGCTGCTCAGGCGTTAAGGTTTATAATCAGAAAGAAGCAAGCCTTACGGACAAGTACTTCCCGCGCGCTGAGGTTATCCGTGATGTTGACGATTCCGTATTCTCGGGCGTTCACATTGTCGGCGACACACTTTATTTCGACGCTTACACAGTTGACGCGAAGACAGGCGAAACGGAAAATATCGACTCATTCGCCATTCAGAAGACTCTCGGTCAGGCGAAAACAGGCAAACCCGTCCGCTCATTCTGCGACACAATGATGAGCTTCTTCCGACTTATGGTATCAGTTCTGCGCAGTGTGATTGAGTTCATATCAAGACTCGGCAACTTCTGCCCCTGCGGACTTATTAAATAAACACATAAATTAAATTCAAAAAGCGGTTGGGATTTTCCAGCCGCTTTTTTATTCGGGGTATCACGGATATAACTTTGAAGTTTTGAGGTCGATGCGGAAATCGGTTAAACACTCGAAAATTTTACCGCTTTTTATCTTTAAGAGTAGAAATTTTACAGATTTTATGATATAATTATTATAGAATATTTTTTGCGTGGGTGATTTAATGGATATTTTTGATGAAGCAATAGTTTTTGCCTGTGAAAGGCACAGCGGACAAACGCGCAAAATTACGGGCGCGCCGTACATACTCCACCCCATTGAGGTTGCGACAATCGTCGGCACAATGACTGCGGACAGAGAAGCTCTCGCCGCCGCCGTACTGCACGACACGGTTGAGGACACCGCCACCACGATTGAGGAAATCGAGGAGAAATTCGGCAGAAATATTTCCGCTCTTGTGGCAACTGAAACGGAAGACAAGCGTCATGACCGCCCCGCGGCGGAAACGTGGCGAATCCGCAAGGAGGAATCCCTTGAGGAGCTTAACAGCGTGCAGGATATCCGCGTTAAAATGATATGGCTTGGCGACAAGCTGTCAAATCTGCGTTCGCTCAGCCGTGAATTCAAAAAAAGCGGCGTGGAACTCTGGAACAGCTTCAATCAGAAAGACCCCAACGAGCAGAAATGGTACTACACAAGCGTTGCCGAGGCTCTGAAGGAGCTCGAAAACTTCGACGCGTACAAAGAGTATCTTCAGTGCATTGAGATTATTTTCGGCTGAGAGGTGCGTTATGAACTACAAAGTTGAAAACGGAACGCTGACGGTTTTGCTCAGCGGCAGAGTTGACTCCGCAAACACCGAGGAGCAGGAAAACGCCCTCAACGCGATTATTGCGGGAAACAGCTTTGAAAATCTTGTTCTTGACATGGAAAATCTCGAATATATTTCGAGCGCAGGGCTTCGCATGGTGCTCAGAGCGAGAAAAGCTCAGCCGAGCCTTAAAATTATCAACACAAGCCCCGAGGTCTATGAGATTTTTGACATCACGGGCTTCACCGAGATGATGCCTGTTGAAAAGGCATACCGCCGTCTTTCGGTTGACGGCTGTGAGGTTATCGGCAAGGGCGCGAAAGGCACGGTTTACCGTTACGACGCGGAGACGGTTGTCAAGGTTTATAAGGACGCCGACAGTCTGCCCGCGATAAAAAAAGAGCGTGAGCTCGCGCGCAAGGCGTTTGTCCTCGGCGTGCCCACGGCAATCCCCTATGATGTTGTCAGAGTCGGCGACAGCTACGGCTCAGTTTTTGAGCTGCTCAACGCCGAGTCGTATTCGTCGCTTATCGCGAAAAATCCCGAGAAAATCGACAGCTATGCCGAAACCTTCGCCTCGCTTCTTAAAAAAATGCACTCCACGCAGATTAAAAAGGGCGAGCTTCGCGACATGAAGCCGTTTGTGCTCTCGTGGGCTGAAACGGCTGAGCCTTATCTGAAAAAAGAGACATCCGAAAAGCTCAAGGCTCTCATAAACGCAGTACCCGACAGGACAAATCTGCTCCACTGCGACTATCACACCAACAACATCATGCTCCAGAGCGGTGAAACTCTGCTCATTGACATGGACACGGTGTCGAGCGGACACCCGATTTTTGAGCTTGCGAATATCTACATAACCTACATCGGCTTCGGCGAAAAAGACCCGACGGTGGTCGAGAGCTTCATCGGTCTGCCGTACGATACAGCCGTTCTTTTCTGGAAAAAGTTTCTGCCGCTTTACCTTGAAACGCAGGACGAAAAGAAAATAAAAGAGACGGAAAACAAGGCGGCACTTCTCAGCTACACGCGGCTCATGCGCCACATCATAAGGCGCGGCGGTGCTGAAAAAGAAAAGGAAATCATTGATTTCTGCTCAGAAAACATTGAAAAACTGCTCAGCGAAATTTACACGCTTGATTTTTAAGGAGGAACATACATGACAATCACAAAAACTCAGGAAGAAAACGCCCTCACGCTCGCGCTTGAAGGCAGACTTGACACAATGACCGCTCCCGAGCTTGAAAATGAGCTGAAAAATTCCCTTGACGGCGTTGAAGCTCTGACGCTTGATTTTTCCGCGCTCGAATATGTTTCGTCCGCCGGGCTGAGAGTTATCCTCGGCGCGCAGAAAATCATGAACAAACAGGGCGAAATGAAGATTACGAATGTCAACGAGGAAATCATGGAGATTTTTGACATCACGGGATTCACGGATATTCTCACGATTGAGTGATACAGGCGTTATATGATAAGTTTAAAGCTCCCTTAACGGGGAGCTTTTTTCTCGGGGTTAAACCCCGAGGACGGGATATTGTGCAGAAACAAACGGTAGATTTTACGAAATCCGAATATCGGGACGCCAGCCCCAGCCCTACATCTTCCCTATTACTTCTTACTTCAAGAACTACCCCTCCGTCATTGCTTCGCAATGCCACCTCCCCTGACAAGGTGAGGCGATATGGCTCCCAGTGAGGAGGGAGCTGTCAGCGAAGCTGACTGAGGGAGAGATAACGCGAGATTAGATAAATAAATACCGTGATAAAAAATCAAAACAAATCTTCTGCATCGTCCACACAATCACAAAATTTCAATCGCGTTACCCCGAATATAAAAGACGGGCGATTGATAATCGCCCCTACCGATGAGGACATCGAATTGTGCGGAATTTGAATACGGCAGGGGCAAGCCCCTGCCCTACACACGAAATCCGAAAACACAGCACATACCGTGAGAAAAAAATTTTGCAAAACCTCCGCATCGTCCTCAAAATCATAAAATTTCAGCCTTGTTACCCCGAATATAAAAGACGGGCGATTGATAATCGCCCCTACCGATGAGGACGGAGGATTGTGCGGAATATAAAAAAGCCGTGTGAAATGCACACGGCTTTAATTTTATTCTTCTGTGGTCTGGGGCTTTTTGGGCTCGATTTTGCCGTAAAGGCTGCCGCCGAAATCTGAACGGGGAGCTCTTGCGGGCTTATTCTCAGCAGGTGTGTAATTGCTGTTATTGTTCTTGCGTCTGTAGTCATTTCTCTGAGAGTTTGAGCGGCCTCTTGAGTTTGACTTGTAGCCGTCAGCAGGTGTAATAACAACTTTTCTGTCTGCCTCTGAGCCTACGGAATGGGAGCTTACGCCCTCGATTTCCTGAATTGTTGTGTGGATAATTCTTCTCTCGTAGGGATTCATGGGGTCAAGGCAAACGCTTCTGCCGTACTTCTTAACACGGGAAGCCTGCTTCTTGGCGAGCTCCTTGAGAGTGTCCTCTCTCTTTTCGCGGTAGTTGCCTGCGTTGATTGAAACGCGCTTGTAATCGTCCTTGCCCTTGTTGATGGCAAGTCTTGTGAGATACTGAATAGCGTCGAGTGTTTCGCCGCGTCTGCCGATAACATAACCGTATCCGTTGCCGCAGTCGAGGTCGATTGAGATGCTCTCGTCGTCCTCATTCATCATGATTTCAACATCTTCAACGCCCATGCCGCCGAGAATTCCTTTGATATAAGCCTCAGCCGCTTTGCCTGTTTCTGTAACCGCGCCTGTGTAGGTCTTGGGAGCCGTGGGCTCTTCAACCTTAACGGGAGCTTCTTCTTTTTCTTTCTTAGGCTCACGAGCCGCCTTTTCCTTGCGGGGCGCGGGCTTTTTCTCGGTCTCTTTTTTATCTTCGCACTCAAAATAAGCTCTTGCCTTAGCGGGTGAACCGCCGAAAAGTCCGAAAAGCTTTTTCTGAGGCATTTCTATAATTTCGGTGCTGATATCTGCTTCGTCGGGAGCATTGAGAGCTTTTTTTGCTTCTTCAATGGCTTCTTCGATTGTAGCACCTGTACCGAATGCTTCTTTAATCAAATTTACACCACCTATAGTGAATTGCTAAGGCAGCACCGCTCAATTTGCGGAGCACGCCCTATCTGCCTTATTTACTTTCTTCGTATGCTTTGATTTTTTTCAGGTTTTCTTCTCTTGAACGGCGTTCTATTGTCTCTTTAACCATCAGCTTTGCAATTTCGTGCTGAGGTGAGCATACTTTCTTCATAATATAGCTCTGAATGATAGAGAAAATGTTTGACACGCCCCAGTAAACACCGATGCCGCAGGGGAACATAAATGTAAACCATACGGACATGGCGGGCATCATAAGCATCATACAGCCGCTTGCGGGATTCTTTTCCATAGCGGGGTTCGACTTCTTCTGCTGAATATTCTGAATAATTGCCTGAAGGAGAGATGTAACGCCCGAGAAAACAGGGATAAGATAATAAATCTTGTCGGTTTTTATCATATCCTGCGGCTTAACGCCAAGCTGCATTCCGAACATTTCAAATTTCTTCTCGGCAACGAATTTGCTGATGCTTTCGATTGTACCTGCGCTTACCTTGCCCGAGGCGATAACCGCGCTCTTGATGTCGTTGAAATACTGAATGATGTACATCGGGAAATATCTTGAGTTTGCGGCGGAGACATTGCCCTTGGTGTCCATGACGAGCTTCTGGATAACCTCATTGGGTGAGCTCTTCGCGAAATCCACGAAAATATCCGAAAGTACCTTGATATCGTTGACATTTATGCCCAGCGCATAGCGCAGCGGATTATACATAACGCCGAAAAGGCCTATGATAAGGGGCATCTGAATGAGCAGCGGAAGACAGCCCGCAGACATGGGGTTGTAGCCCTCACGCTGATACAACGCCTGTGTTTCTTCCTGAATTTTCTGTTGATTGCCGGCATACTTTTCCTGAATACGTCTGATTTTGGGAGCAAGACGCTGCTGCTTTGCCATACCCTTCTGCTGAGAGACGGATGTGGGAATCATAAAACAGCGCGCGAGAATAGTAAATAATACAAGCGCAAAGCCGTAGCCGCCGAAGCCGCCGACGAGCTTATATATTCCCAGCATTATATAGCCGAAGATGGGGCTGATATAATCGTATAACCAGTTATAAATTGAGGTCATTGCCAAACTCCTTACTTATGCCTGCAATTGCATTTTTCTTTTTTAGGGGGTACGGGGTCATACCCGCCCTTGAACAGTCTGTTGCAGCGGAGAATTCTCCACGCCGCAAGAGCAGAGCCTTTGAAAGCTCCGTGAACTTCAATAGCCTCCAGCGCATAGCACGAGCAGGTGGGATAATACCTGCACATGGGAGGCAGATGCGGTGAAATAAACTTCTGGTAAAATCGGATTATGGCTTTAAGCACCTTTTTCATTAAGAACACCTGCGCTTTTTAACTGCCTTTTCATAATTTCACACACATCGGTGCTTTTGAGTTTTGCCGTTCTGGTTCTTGCCACAAAAATAATATCGCACCCTCCGCGAATATCGTCGGATATTTCGCCGAAAGCGGCGGTGATAATCCTGCGGCATCTGTTCCTTGTAACAGCGTTGCCGATTTTCTTGCCCGTAGTTACTCCAAAACGGCAAATACCCGCGCGGTTATTTTTTAAAACATATGTAACCAACGCAGGTTCCGAAAAAGACTTGCCGCGGCCGTAAGCGCGCCGAAAGTCAATATTTTGCTTTAATTTCTGGATTCGGGGCAAAACAATCAGATCCGTTCTTAGTATGAGAGCTGCTTTCTGCCTTTAGCTCTGCGACGAGCGAGAACTTTGCGGCCGTTTCTGTCGGACATTCTCTTGCGGAAGCCGTGCTCCATCTTTCTGTGTCTCTTCTTGGGTTGATAAGTTCTTTTCATTTCGCTTTCCTCCTATCGAAATTAAATTTTATTCTACGGAAGTGCTTAACACTCCCCGAAAAAGCACACTGAAAACCAGTATTCACAGACAGTTATTATATAACAAAAAACAAATAATGTCAAGAATTATTTTGATTTTTGTTAAAGTTTTTGTGTATCTTGTTTAAAAAATTTTTCGCGGGTTGAATCCAAAAAAGCGGGAGCGCAATGCGCTCCCCTACTCAGACGGTAGATTTTACAAAATCCGAATATCGGGACGCCGAGGACGTCGTCCCCTACAAGCTCGGTTTAAGCCGTG
>JAZUFU010000103.1:0-25276 GCA_045640865.1 Acutalibacteraceae bacterium
CCGTAATCGTGAACCATGAGGTCGTGTATGCCGACAACTCCGTCATAGGAAAGAACTCTTGTTTCAAGCTCGTTGACAAACTCCTTTTCGGGAGGTTTGCCGAGAAGCGTACCGACAGTTTCCTTAAGAATTCCGATACCTGCGTAAAGCACGAACAGCGAAACGATTATACCGAGGTAGCCGTCAATCGGAAGCGAAGTGAACTTTGAAAGAATGAGCGCGATAAGTGTAATCGAGGTTGCGGCGATATCGCCTATGCTGTCCTTGACTACAGCGGTCATGGCGGCGGAGTTTATCTTTTTGCCGAGTTTGTTGTTAAAAAACGCAAGCCAGACCTTGCCGAGAATTGAAACGGCGATAATCACAGCAGAAACTACGCTGAATTTGACGGGCTCGGGGTTGAGGATTTTTTCAACAGACGACCTGCCGAGCTCATAGCTCATAAAAATAATAAAGAATGAAACAATCAGCGCGGCGATATACTCTATTCTGCCGTGGCCGAACGGGTGGTCTTCGTCCGACGCTTTGCCCGAGAGCTTAAAGCCGAAAACTGTAACGACGCTTGAGCCTGCGTCCGAAAGGTTGTTCGCCGCGTCGGCGGTTATTGCGATACTGCCCGTAAGCGAGCCGACCGCAAACTTTGCCGCGCAGAGAATGAGATTGAGAATTATGCCCGTAATGCCGCTTAAAATGCCGTAGGCGGTGCGGACTTTCAAATCATTTACATTTTCCTTATCCTTTATAAAAAGGTTTACGAGAAGTGATGACATTTAAAATTACTCCTTATCATTTTTAATGTGAACATCGAGCTGTTCATAGGGGATTTCTATGCCTTTTTTATCAAACGCAAGCTTGACCGACTCCTGCATTGAGTAAAATGTGGGCAGATAGTCCTTGCTTCTGCACCAGACATTGCAGGCAAGATTTACGCTTGAGCCTGCGTGCTCCTTGACGGCAACAAAAACAGGCGGGTCGGTGAGCACATGAACATTCTCTCTCGCCACCCTGTAAAGCACCTCTTTCGCCTTGGCGATGTCCTGACTGTAGCTTATCGAATACACAAGATCAACTCTGCGGATATCCGCGGCTGTGTAGTTGATAATATTGCCCGAGGTTATGTGGTTATTCGGAATGGTAACCTGCCTGTTGTCCTCGGTGAGAAGCGTGGTGTACATAAAATGAATATCGCGTACCTTGCCCTTCATGCCCTCAATTTCAATTAAATCTCCGCTGTGAAACGGCTGATTGCAGAGTATCTGAATTCCGCTGGCGAACTGTGAAAAACTGTCCTTAAGACCGAGACCTACTGTAACGCCTGCCGCGCCGAGAGCCGCGACAAAGGAGTTGATGTTGAAGCCGAGCTTCGCGAGAGCGGTAACAACAAAGATGATTTTGATTATAGCCGAGACCGTCCTGCCGAGGAAATAGTGAACGGAGCGGTCAACATTCCTTTTCTCGAGAATTTTAATTATCAGCTTGCTTGCAAGGCTGCCCAGCCAGAAGCCAATGGCAATTGTTGCCGCCGCGCAGGCGAGCGAAAAAATCAGCGCGGGAATTCTGTCCTTAAAGCTGAAATCAAAGCTGTTTTCAAGCGCGTTTTTTAATAAATCAATAAATCCTGCCGATTCCATAACATACCTCTTTTAATTCATAATAACCTTTGTAAATAATAGCACACAACAAATAAAAATACAATAGGAACACCCAAAGCAGTTCGGGCGTCTTTATACTTTTCAGTTGTTTATAACAAAAAAAGATGCAAATACTGTGATAAATTACAAACATATTTTTCCTTAATAAAATATATTGCATTATTTTTATAATTGTGCTATTGTGATTATATCTGTGCAAAAGGAGTGATTATCTTGAGAAAATTATCGAGAATTCTTGCTGTTATGCTCGTTTCCGTGCTTATTTTCGGAATGTGTACGGTAGGTATCACAGCAAGCGCAACTGACGGCGATACAGTCGGAAACTACAAATTCAACATCACAAGTACATACAAAGATGTTGACTGGCAAAACTGGAAGCCCTATAAGGCTGAAACACACGTTCACACAGTACGAAGCGACGCCAGCACCGAGGTTGACGACATGATTGAGTACTATTACGGCTTCGGTTTTGACGCTATGGCTCTTACTGACCACGGTACTGTCAACTACGGCTGGACTTCGGGTCAGAACAGAATTGCGATATTTGACTATCAGTTCTTTGTTTACGGTGCTCTTGACGAGCCCTCAAAAGCAAGATACACCGAGATTACCACGGGTACGGGTGCTGTTGAGGGCGGCTCTTCTCCGCGAGGTTACGGCATGAGAGAAATTCCCATGGGTATCGAGCTTAACGGTATGTCCGCCAAGAAGTGCCACATCAACGGCTTTTATGCTGACTACGGTCATGGCGACCTCGGTCTTGCCGTAACATGGCCGCGCGACGCTGTTGCGGGCAACTACAAGGCAGGCGGTCTGACTCACATCAACCATGTCGGTGAGTGGACAGACGGAAAGGACGATATAAGCACTTACGATTCAGAGTTCATCGCTGATTTTGCCTCAATCTATTCAGATTACGGCATTATGAGAAAGAACCGCGACGAAAACAATCTGCGCGGCTGTCTGGGCATGGAGCTTGTAAACACAGCCGACAGCAGAACGAAGAACGACCGTTATCTTTATGACGAAATTCTGAAAATCCTTGCTCCTCAGGGCATAAATGTTCTCGGCTTCTGTGAGGACGACGCTCACGAGCTTTCGGACTGCGACAGAAACGCTCAGTATTTCCTTATGCCGTCAAACGACATGGCGACAAACAACATAAAGCACGCAATGATGTACGGTCAGTTCTATGCCTCCTCGAAGAACTCCAAAAACTCTTATGAGCTCGGCAGCGGCTTCAACGCAGTAGGACCTTATCCGTCAGTTTCCTATATCGGCGTTGACGACGCAAAGAATCAGATTATCATTACATCAAAAGACGCAAACAAAATCAGAATGGTTGCCGACGGCGAAATCATCGAAACAGATGACATCAGCACAGGCGGCGCAACAACCGTTCTTGACCTTAATAAATACGAAAACAAAATCAACAGCTATGTAAGAGTTTATCTTACAGGCCCCGGCGGAATTACATATCTTCAGCCGTTCCTTGTTGAAAAGGAAGTTGCTCCCGTTTCAACTGTTACATTCAACAAACCCTCATCGGATACAGATGTTAAGGTTTTCAACGCCGCAGGCTCACTTGTTCCTCCCGTAAACTCTGACGGTGTTTATGTTCTTGACGCGGGCGATTACACTTATATCGCTTCCCGCCCCGGCTACATAACAACAGAACCCGTTCCGTTCACTGTTTCTCAGGCGGAGATTGACGCAGGAAGACAGAGAGTAATTGATGTTTCGCTCGAAAAGAACGAATTTGTTGTTGATACAACATTCTATGTTCCCGAAACAATCTACCTCAGCGAAACAGACGCGACAACATTCAAATATTATGTTGACAGAGCCAACGCTCCCGACGGCGCGCTGAACACATCTTCAACAACAGGCAACGTTTATTTCAGTCGTCCCGACGCTACGGATATTACGATTTCCTACGAATCCGTTGACGGCGTTTCGGTAGGCTCAATGGCAATCGGTCAGACACATTCCGATTCCACCACACTTTCAACATCAATCACATCGGGTGCTATGTCCTCCGCTCTTCCCTCGGGCGCAAGCTCCGTTATCAAATGGACAGCGACCTATAAGTGCGGCGGCAAGACAATGCAGTCCAACGCATACACCTACATTTACCGTCAGCTCACAGGCTCGGGCTCAACCCTTGCCGCGGGCGGTATGGCAAGAACAAAGAAAAATGTTCTCAGCTGGGCGCACACAACAATGGATATAACCGCAACGGTATGGATGACAGGTGTTCATTCGGTATCGGGCGGCGGCAGCTCATATAAATTCACTCCCGCAGGCGGCGCGGCTCTTACCCCCGCACAGGATGTTGGCAACATCGTTGTTGCAGGTGTCGGCATGGGCACTGCTTCCGATGAATCAAGCGGCGGCTCAAAAGAGGTTAATCCCGTCGGCGGCACAGGCACAATTACAATCGACACAAGCCGCTACAACAACCTCAGTCAGATTCCCGGTCTTATTGTCGGTCTTGATGTCAATGACTGCTCACAGGGTGAAAATTCATCTGAGAGCTTCGTTGATGTAGGCGGCACAAGAATTTTCTACACAACAACAGCTATCACAGGCTCAACAAGCGGTCAGAGAATTTTCAGCTCGGGCATCAACATGCCTGTTGACCAGAATGTTCCCTCAATCGGTATAACAGGTCAGGCAAGCTGCAATAAAGAAAGCAGAACCGACAAGGTTAAGGGTTCATTTACGCTTAATCTGAAATATGTCAACAAGAGCGTTCTCAGAGACCAGTACAACAACGCGATAAGCTACGCATATCAGCCCGACTGGTTCACCGATACAAACGAATACTACGACTATGTAAAGGCAATCAAAAACGCCGCTGTTGTTCTCGGCAATCCTGCCGCGACAGCAAATGACGTTACAAACGCAACAAATTCACTCCTTGCAGAGCTCGGCGAGGTTGAGCTTAAAAAAGGTCAGTTCACAGTTAACCACATTAACAGCCTCACAAACGAGGTTATCAAATCCGATACAAGCGAATTCACAGTAAGCGATACAATCATAGGCTCAGCTGAAGAATTCACAGGCTATGAATATAACGGCGCGTGGAACTGCACATCAGGCACAGCAACAGTTGCAGAGGGCGGCAATACATTCGGCGCGGTAACAGCTTATGACGCAAGCTACACAATGAACTTCTACTACTCCCCCGTTGAGTATTCAGTTCAGTATGTAATTTCAGGTTCGGAAATTGCCGAAAACCCCGCGACAGCTCTTTACGGTCAGCCGTTCAAGGTTGCGTCAACAGTTCCCGTTCAGCAGGGCTATCGCTTCGACGGCTGGTATCTTGACGCGGACGGAAAGATTTATCAGCCCGGTGATTCAATCCTCTGGAATTTTGATACGGATTCCTCGCTGACTCCCGTATGGACTCCCGAAACCTACACAGCCACATACGACCTTGACGGCGGCACCGGACTTGACACACTCACCGAAACCGTTTCTTACATGGATTCATTCTCCATTACAACAGTTATCCCCGAAAAGAACGGCGCGGCTTTCGCAGGCTGGCTCGCAACAACTCAGAGCGGCGATGAGCTCGGCACTTTCACATCGGGCAGCACGATTTCATGGGATGTTGCGGACAGCATCACGCTCAAGGCTCAGTGGAGAGTTATCGACTTTGAGGTTACGCTTGACGCTGACGGCGGCACGCTTTCAACCGACAAAATCACAGTAACCTACGGCTCAGAGTACGGCGCACTCCCCGTTCCCGTAAAGGCTGGTCATAACTTTGATGGCTGGTATCTCGACGAGGGCTTCACCACTCCCGTAACAGCCTCAACAGTTGTAAATGTAACCGAAAATCACACACTTTACGCAAAATGGTCAAAGGGCGAATACAAGATAACCTATTATCTCAACAATCAGTTCTATGCTGAAACAACCTGCAACTACGGCGACACAATCGTTCCCGAGGCTGCACCCGAAGCTGAGGGTTACACATTCTCGGGCTGGTCGGCAATCCCCTCAACAATGCCCGACAAAGATGTAACCGTTACAGGTACACTCACAATAAACAGCTATAAGCTGACATTCGTTCTTGACGACGAAACAATCCTTGAAAAGACAGTAAAATACGGCGCGGACATCACCGCTCCGCAGGTTGAAGAAAAAGAAGGCTACACATTCTCAGGCTGGGTTGACCTGCCCTCAACAATGCCTGCTGAAGACACCGTTGTTACAGGTTCTTACACAGCCAACACATATACGCTTTACTACTATGTTGACGGCAGTGAGCGTTCAAATGTAAAATACGCTTACGGCGATACAATCGTTCCCCTTTCAATGCCGTCAAAAACAGGCTATGTATTCTCAGGCTGGGATAATCTCCCTGAGACAATGCCCGCAAACAATGTTTATGTATATGGCACATATGACGCTGTAAAATACACTCTTACCTACAAGGTTGACGGCGAAATCTATGAGCAGGTTCAGTATTCATACAAGGACGCTATCACGCCCCTTGAAGCACCCGAAAAAGAGGGTTACACATTCTCAGGCTGGAGCTACATTCCCGCAACAATGCCGTCAAGAGACTACAATGTAACAGGCAGCTTCACGGCGAACACCTATTCATATTTCTTTGTTGTTGACGGCACTTACCGCAGCGACCTCACAATCAAAGCTAAATTCGGCGAAAAGATTACAGCTCCTCAGATTGATGTTGCCGAGAACTACATATTCTCAGGCTGGTCGCCCGCATTCCCCGAAACAATGGGCAGCGAATCGCTCTACTTCTACGGCACAACCTCAAAGGCAAAGTCAACCGTTACATTCTCACTCAACGGCGGCACAGGCACAGCACCCGAAAGCGCAAGCTATAACGTAGGCGAAACAATCACGCTTCCCTCAACAGGCATCACGAAGTCAGGCTATACATTCGCAGGCTGGAGCGAAAACAGCGAGGCTCAGAACGGTACATTCAGCTACAAAGTAACTGAAAAAGACGCTACACTCTATGCAGTATGGAGCGCGGTCAATGTCAGAATCGAGCCTGCAAAAGATACCAACACGGTTGTTGACAACATTTTCAGTCTCATTTACGGCATTAAGGAAATGCTCGCAAAATCTGAATTCATGAGCAGCTTTGTTGATGTCATCGGCGAAACAGCAAATGTTAAGATAACAGAAAAACTCGGCTTCGGCACAGGCACAACCGTTGAGCTTTTCGACGGAGAGACAGCAGTCAAGACTTATGCGATAGTTGTCTATGGCGATGTTGACGGCGACGGAATCGCGGACGGACAGGACGTTCAGATTGCCGAGCTTCTGAGCATGGGCGCGCTCACAAAGGCAAATGTCGGAGAGGCTGTTTATGAAGCCGCTGACTGCAACCACGACGGAGCAATCACCGACGCTGATGTTCAGATAATCATCGAATCGGGACTTAAGATGCAGACAGTTGACCAGACAAAATAATTTTCTGACAAACTGACGCTTTCAAAAATTAAAATCTGATAATAATTAAAGATGGTTCTGAAACGGTGAATTCCTTTTCAAAACCATCTTTTTTATAATAAATTTCAGTTTTATTATGTTTTTACTTTTCTGAATGTTTTTTCGTCCTCAGAGTATTACATACACCGCCAGTCCTAAAATTCAGCTCAAAAAAACTTTTAAAAATATGTAATTTTTTTCAAAAAACTATAGATTTCTTCAATATGTTGTGATATAATACATTAGAATAAAAAGAATAAAGTAAGTTGGAGGAATTCCATATGGGAAAGACTGTTAAAAGCCGCACGATAATGTCAATTGCGTCATTCCTGCTTTGCGCCGCTCTTTGTTTGGTTGCCAACACGAGCATACCTAAGATTTATGAGAGCTACAAGCAGAAGGCAGTTGCGCAGCAGGCGGCATCACAAGCAACTCACCAGATAAAGAAAGAAGCTCCCGTTGTTCCCGTTGAGGAACCCGTAATCCCCGAGGAGACCACGGAAGATACATCTTTTGAAGACACATCTTTTGACGACACCGCTGTTTACGATGTTCCCGAAGATACCACTCCCGTTGAAAAATACGAAGAGCCCGCAGCAGAAGAACCCAAAGAGGAAGAAGCATCTGCGGAAGATGTTGAAGAACCCGAAACAGAAGAAACAGCTGAAGAAGAAAAAGAAGAAGATAACGGCGGATTTTTCGGTATTATCATTTCCCTCATCACAGGCATTATCGAGAAAATCACATCACTTGACATCTTCGGCAAAATCAAGGATTTCCTTGGTGATATTCTTAAATTCTTCGGTATTGAACTCTGATAAAAAAATTTATCCCCGTCCACTCGGACGGGGTATTTTTTTGCTGAAAAATCAGATTATCTGTTGAAATATAAATCTTTTATGATATAATAAAAAATAAGTTAAAGCAAAGCAAAGGAGGCAGAATATGGAATACGCGTTTATCAGCTACAAAAGCGAAGATAATGACAAGGCGGATGCTTTGAAAGAACTTTTTAATAATAATAATATTTCCTACTGGATTGATAAAAAAGATATTTATCCAGGTGATAGATGGCCAGGTGAAATAACCCGTGCTATTGATGCTTGCTCTTGTTTTGTTCTCATTCTAACAAAAAAAACATTAGAAAAGCCACAAAATGTTCTCAAAGAACTTAGTCTTGCAAGTTCAAACAATAAAAAAATAATTACCATTTGTTTTACAAGCTTTGATTCCAATGATGACTTTAGATATTATCTCATAGACCAACAAAATGAAACTGTTTCAAATATTGATGAAAATGACACGGGTATAAAAAGGGTTATCCGATCAGTTGCAAGTTATATTGATAATTATGAATCAGATAATAATCATGATCTCGAAGAAAAAGAAGAATGTAGCAGTGTAAAAACAGAAAACGACGATAAAAAAGCAAATATTGATAACCCCGAAGGTGATTCAACAACAATAAAAGGTAATAAAAATAAAATTAAAATTTTTAAAAATATAAAAATAGATATAAAGACTATTAATCCAATAGTAATTTTTGCTGTAATTACATTAGTTATTTTTGTTGTTTTTATATTGTTAATAAATAAAACAGATCCATCTAATTCTGTAAGCTCTGAAATTTCAACAACTATAACAAACCTCACTACAAATAATGATGAAATGCATATTGCTAAACCTACAACAACTTCAAGTTTTTATAAAAAAACAACTACTAAGAAAAGTATTAAATCTTCACAAAAAAATAATGCAGACGAAAAAAATTCAAATTTTACTCAAGAAATAATCAAACATATCCAAAGTAAGATAAATACAATTTCTGCAGGAAATAAAATTACAGTGGGAATTACGAAAGACGGAACACCTATTGATACTTCCCACGGACAATATCCTGGCTGGAATGATATAATTGCTGTTTCTGCAGGCAATAACCATATTGTGGGATTAAATTCAAAAGGAGAGGTCTTTGCCGTTGGAAATAACAATAATAATCAATGCGATGTTGTTGACACATGGAAAAATATTACAGCTATTTCAGCATACAATGATTATACAATCGGAATAAACGAAGATCACACTGTTTTTGCTGCCGGCGGCAATGGTTACAATAGACGCGACGGTGTAAAAGGTTGGCACGATATTTATGTTGTTTCAGCCGGTGCAAATCACACAGTTGGATTAAAATCGGACGGAACAGTAGTAACTGTTGGAAAAGAAGAAGATGGTCAACGCGACCTACCTGATAATAAGTGGAAAAACATAATAGATATTGCAGCAGGTGATAATCATACAGTTGGATTAAAATCAGACGGAACAGTAGTTGCCGCTGGAAATAACGACAATCATCAATGCGATGTTGAAAATTATAAATGGAAAAATATAATCGCTATTTCTGCAGGTGGTAATCATACAATCGGATTAACAGATAAGAATAGAGTCGTTGTAGCCGGGTATAGTGATAGTGAAATAAAAGAATTATTAGAATGGGAAGACATAATTGCGATATCAGCAGGTCCTAATCATACTGTCGGATTAAAATCAGACGGAACCGTTGTTTCTGTTGGTCACAATGAAAACGGTCAGCGTAACACAAAACGGGAAGATAATCCAAACTGGGAAAATATAAAAACAATAAACAAATAAATTATAGACATAACCAAAAGCCTGCGCCGAAGCGCAGGCTTGAATTATTTATCAGAATGATTCGTTGAGGAGGTCGAACGGCTTAACATCGTTCATGTCAACGGGCTTGATTCTGAATGTGAAGTTGACATCTTTCTTGTCGAAATGGTACTTCTCGGAAGCAACAGGGCCGCATGAGCCTGAGCCAATGCCCTCCTGCTTGTAGTCCATGCACACAACTGTCTCCGCCTTAGGCTCGAGCTCGTAGTCGTGAGCCGTTTCTGTGAGCATTTTGGGGGTGAAATGAGAAGCGTTCACGCCGAAGGAGTCAATACCGTAGCCGCTCAGGAACAGGCCGTAACCGCCGTCCTCGCCGACAACCGACCACTTTGTGCCGAAGTGAGTTGAGTTCTCCTGCGGTCTTACATAATGCTCAAAGTTGTCTGTCGCGGTTGAGTCATAAACATCAACAAGTGAAGCAAGGTTCTTGTCGATATAGCTTTCCATAGGTCCGCAGCCGTAATAGCTGAACTTCTCGTTCTCCTCGGGCATTTCAAAGATGATACCGAGTCTCGGCATATGCTTGATGCCGTTGCTGAGGCTGCCGTTGACATTCACGAGAATGTCGCCGCTGCCCTGGATGATATATGTAACCTTTGCTTTAAAAATCGGTTCGGTTGTCTTTGCGCCGAACGAAACATCGGCAACAATCGCAACGCCCGCGCTGCTCTTGGTAACATTTACGCTGTATGTTTTCTGAATGAGGCGGTCAAGTCCGCACTCTTTCCAGTTCTCTACAAGAGGTCTGTCATTGTCAATCGGAGCGCGCCACAGGTTCATTTTAACGGGAGAAGCGAGCATCTCTCTGTTTCTGAATCTGATTGTGTCGAGCAGACCGAAATATTTGTCGAAGCGGCATACCGTCTCCCCTGCTATAACCGTAAGGAAGCGTTCATCCTCGAGGGTTTCGATTCCGCCTGTCTTAACCTTTACAAGCTCGGGTTTTGCGGCGTTGAGCTTCTTCTGCCAGATACCGCACTCATAGCCCGCAGGTGCCCACTGAGTGTCCTTTGAGTTGAAAAATCTCATTGTGAGGTATGCGTCGCCCTCAAGAGAGAGATTGTCAGCGTCGAAAAGTGAGAACTTCTGAGTAGTTCTCGGCATAATCATAAGGCCTGAAATCTCGCCCGAGGAAACGACCTTGCCGTTGCACTTGATGTCCCACTTAACGCCGATTTCGTCAAGTCCCTTGAAAAATCTCTTGTTGAACACCTTTATGTTGCCCTTGCCGTCATACTGAACTCCGAACGGCTGATAGATATACTTAGCTTCAAGGAGACCTGTGTGAGGCGTTCTGTCGGGATAAACAAGACCGTCAACGCAGAAGTTGCCGTCGTTCGGGAAGTCGTTGAAGTCGCCGCCGTAATAGTATTTAACCTTGCCCGATTCGTCCTTTACGGCTACTGAATGGTCGGTGAACTCCCAGATACAGCCGCCGACGAAATTATCGTGTTTTTCGATAATCTCCCAGTACTCTCTGAAATTGCCCGGGCCGTTGCCCATGGCGTGGCAGTATTCGCAAAGGAAGAACGGCTTTTTCTTCGCGCCCTTCATTACTCTCTTGCAGTCCTCGGGGGCAGTGTACATACGGCTTTCAAGGTCTGAAATATCCTTGTATTTCTTCTTGCATCTCTTGCCGAAATCAAAGTTTGCGCCCTCATAGTGAACGATAGCGTCGGGATTTCTCGATTTGATATATTTTCTCATTGCTCTGTGGTTGTTGCCCGCGCCCGATTCGTTGCCGAGCGACCAGAAAACAACGCAGGGATGGTTTTTATCTCTTTCATAAAGGCGTTTTGCTCTGTCAACATAAGCCTTTTCCCATTCGGGAGAGTCTGAAAGGTCATTGATTGTTTCACGCACAAAATCCTCTGCCGAACAGCCCATGCCGTGAGTTTCGAGGTCAGCCTCATCGACAACCATAAAGCCAAGCTTGTCGCAAAGCTCTGTAAAGCGCGGGTCGTTGGGATAATGAGACGTTCTTATGGCGTTGATATTGTGGCGTTTGAAGATGTAGAGGTCCTCGAGCATATGCTCATAAGGTGTGTAATGACCGAGCTCGGGGTGAGAATCGTGGCGGTTGACGCCGTACATCTTAATCTTCTGACCGTTGAGAAGAACGCATTTATTTTCAATCTTGATTTCTCTGAGACCGACATTAACGAGAATAACCTCGTCGTTGCAGTAGAGATACATTTTATAAAGCTGAGGAATTTCCGCGCTCCACAGAAGCGGATAATCAATCCTGATTGAAGCAAATCCGCCGCTGAACTCGCCCGTGAATGTGGTCATGTCGTCGGGGGCAACAATTCTGTAGGAAACCTCAGCGTCGCCGACGGTGGAAATATTTACATTAAGGTCGCACTTGTCTCTCTTTTTGTCGAAAACGGTGCTTGTTTCAATGTCTCTTATAAAGCCCTGACTGCTTCTTGCAAGGATATAAACCTCGCGGAAAATGCCGCTCATGCGCCACATATCCTGGTCTTCAAGGTAGCTGCCGTCGCTCCATTTGAAAACGAGAACGGCAATTCTGTTTGTGCCCTCGGTTACAAACTCGGTAATATCAAACTCGCTTGTTCCGTGGCTTACCTGACTGTAGCCGACAAAGCTGCCGTTAATCCAGAGATAGAAGCAGGAGTCAACGCCCTCAAAAT
The DNA here is from genome assembly GCA_045640865.1 of Acutalibacteraceae bacterium. Lineage (GTDB taxonomy): Bacteria > Bacillota > Clostridia > Oscillospirales > Acutalibacteraceae > CAG-488. The sequence continues at coordinate 12,476 of JAZUFU010000103.1, forward strand.
TGAGGAAAAGCTGACGGACTGCCATTTCTTCCGTAACCTCAAAGTCTCTCATATAAAGACCGCAGGGGTTGTCGTCGGGAACGAACGGCGGGTCTTTGACATAAGGATAGCGGACATTTGTATAATTGGGCTTATCGTAATCTCTGTCGAGAAGCATCTGCCAGTTCATGGGAACGGGAATTTTGTCAAATCCCTCGGTAGTGAACCCGGGGTCAACAAAGTTATCGTTTATTTCAGTGATGTTTTTGTAAAAACGGAAATCCCACTCGCCGCAAAGGGAGGTGAAATACGCCGAATTCTCACGGCGGCTGTCTGCGCTTTCATCGTTGCTGAACGGGATAAAATACGCTCTCGGTTCTTCACAGCCGATGTGGAGTACCTGCGGATTTTCATAATACTTTTCAAGCTGAATCATAGTCTCACTCCTCAATTATTCAAAATCTTTCAGAGCGTCAAGCTCATCTTTTTCTACCTGTATTTTCTTGTCCTTAATCAGCTTAACCTCGTCCCTTGTGTAGGTAACGGGTGCGGCGTCCATGCGCCTGTCAAGCTGAATTTTGAGAACACCCTTGAGCAGATTGACATCGACAACCTTGCCCCTGCCCTCGGGAGTATCAACAATCGCGCCGAATTTGGGCGTAATCTTTAAAAGATGCTCATAAGCGTTCTGCTCATATTTAAGGCAGCACATAAGTCTGCCGCAGGTACCGCTGATTTTGGTCGGGTTGAGGGAAAGTCCCTGCTCCTTTGCCATTCTTACGGTAACGGGCTGGAAGTCGCCTAAGAATGTGCCGCAGCAGAAAGGTCTGCCGCATATTCCGAGACCGCCGAGCATTTTTGACTCGTCTCTTACGCCGATCTGACGAAGCTCGATTCTTGTATGGAAAACGCTCGCGAGGTCTTTTACAAGCTCTCTGAAGTCAACGCGCCCATCGGCGGTGAAATAGAAAAGAATCTTGCTGTTGTCAAAGGTATATTCGATATCGACAAGCTTCATCTGGAGCCCGTGCTTTAAAATTTTCTTTTCGCAGATTTCAAAAGCTGCCTTTTCCTTCTGCTTGTTTTCCTCAACCTTTCTGAGGTCTTCCTCAGTAGCAATTCTGAGGAGCTTTTTGAGAGGCTTTATGATTTCCTCCTCGGGAACATCATGGTTTTCTGTCGCTACAGTGCCGCACTCAACGCCGCGCGCCGTCTCGACAATAACCTTGTCGTCCTTATTAAGCTCATGTCCGTCGGGGTCAAAATAATAAACCTTGCCCACTTCCTTGAACCGAACACCGATTACTTCTGCCATATGGTTTCTCCTTATCCCCTCGCCGCCTGCCGAAGACAACTGCAAAATCGCGTCAGCAGCAGGTTGAGGTTTGCGTTTTTATCGGCAAAATCGTTTAGCTCATTTGCCTTGTCAATCAACTTCAATAGGGTTGACAGCCCGAAAAATGAAGCCGCTTTTTTTGCTGTTTCATCATCGGAATCAGACATAGCTCCGTTTTTAATATAAACGGAATCTCTGAAAATCAACTGCATCTGAGCGAGAACCGCCGTCAGAAGCTGTCTGTCCTTTTCAAATACGCCTGTCTTTTCCATAAATTCAAACTCTGTGGGAAGCATAAGACTTTCCACAAGCTCGTGAGCGATTTCACGCGCCCTGATGATTTCTTCATCGGAGCTGTCATCGCCCGCGCTCATTGAATAAACTGTCGCTCTTGAGCGGATGGTTTCGAGCATTGAGCCTGCGTTATCACAGCAGAGAATGAATTTCACATTTGCGGGCGGTTCTTCGAGAATTTTAAGAAAGGCGTTCTGCGCGCTGACATTCATGGTCTCCGCGTCCTTGATAATGCACACTCTGCCGTCCGCTTCGTTTGGCTTTATATATGCCGAGGGCTTTATGAAATCCCTGACAATTTTAACGGAAAATTCTTTTTTATCTTTTTCGCGTTCGTAAAAAGACACATCGGGGTGATACCTGCCCATCGCTTTAACGCAGTTTCGGCAGACTCCGCAGGGCTTGCCGCTTTCCTCCGCGCATAAGGCGCACGCCGAAAGAAAACAGGCAAAATCAACCCTCGAATTATAATCACCCTTATCAACGATAATTGCGTGAGGGAGCCTGCCTGAGTTTATCACCGAGACAAGCTCACTCTTTAGCTTGTAATTAAGGCTGAAATCATTGATATTCATAATTACATTTTGTAGAACTGCTCAACATTGAGAACGAAAACTGTCGCGCCGCCGACTGTGAGTTTCATTGTGGGAGCTGAAAGGAAATCTGTTGAAAAATCGGGCATGGAAACGGTAGTAGTCTCCTCGCGCTTCGAGCAGTCCTTTCTGAAAATATTGAGAGCGTCCTCAAGTCTGTCGTCTTCAACGCCCATAAGAAGCGTTACATTGCCTGCTTTGAGGAAGCCGCCCGCTGTTGAGAGCTTTGTGGCATAAAGTCCCGCGCGGCTGATTTCATTGAGAACCTTGTGGGAATCGTCGCTGTTAATAATGGCGATAATGAGTTTCATATTGTTACATCCTTTCTGTATCATATACTTATGGTTTCGACAAGTGCAATTATAAGCGGCATTGTTATTATCGACATAAAGCTCGCCGCCGAAACAAGCTGAGAGGCAAGACCTGTGTCCTTTTGATACTTCGCGCTGAAAAGCACCGTGTTGTTTGCCGACGGCGCGCTTGACGAAATCATCATCGCGCAAAGCAGAGTGCCTGAAAGACCGAACAGCCTGTAAATCACATACATAACAACAGGCAGTAAAATCAGCTTGATGAAAGATGAAAGAAAAATCTTTTTATTTCTGAAAACCGAAAGAAGGTCGGTATTCGCAAGGTAAGTGCCGAAAATTATCATCGCGAGCGGAGTCTGCATTGAGTCAACATAGCCTACGGGAGCGGTGATAATATCGGGCAGGTTGATGTTGAGAAGATAGAACGGAAGCCCTATCACAACGCCGATTACGCCCGGGTTCAGAACAAGCTTTTTGAAATCAAACTTTCTGCTTTCGGTGTCCATAACTATAATGCCGTGGGTGAACGCCAAGACATTGAACGCCGTTACAACGCCCGAGCAGTAGAACACGCCCTCGCTGCCGAGAATCGCGCTCGTCAGCGGAAGAACCATATAGCCGACATTGCCATAGACTGAGCCGAATTTATAAATGCAGTTTTCGTTCTTGTCGCCCTTATTGAAAAACGGGAGCGTCAGAACGATGCCGACGATATGTATGAGAAATCCGCAGCCGACGGCGATAAGCAGATTACGCGCCGACTCACTTGTGAACTCCTGCTTGAAAAAGGAGTTGATGATAACCGACGGAGTTACGATGTAAAAGAGCAGATCCGTGCAGGCTTTGGCGGTTTTTTCGGTATATAAACCGACCTTATCGGCGATAAATCCGACAAGCACGAGGATATACAGTATGCCAACCTGCTTCGCGGCAATCTGAACATTCGATAGAAAAAGCTGACCGTCAAACATTTTTATTCTTTATCCGCTTTCTTTGAGTCGTAAGTGCGCGCGATAAGCGTCGCGATAATCATAATCGGAATAAGAAGCTCGCAGGGCTCAACGCCGTACTCGGGGCAGATAAGGTCGCCTCTGCCGACAACGAGAAGAACAAATCTCGGAATAAAGCAGGTAAGCGACAGCACAGCCGCGGGAATTCCGTAAGCGAAGAGCTTGTGATAAGTAAGCCCTTCGTCAACCTCGGAAACTGTCTGAGCGAAATAGAGAAGATAAAGCATTGTGAACGCAAGGGCAAAGAGAGTTATGAACAAATCAGAAACATTGATGAAGCTGATTTTGGTCTTGAACTTCAGAAGAATTCTGACAACCGCCCATGCGGGAAGCGCGAGAGCAATCAGCTTGAGCTTCGGAGCGACATTCTTTTTGCCGATGTGTCCGCAGGCAAGAGCGAGGAAATATATTGCCGAAATAACAGCAAGAACCGCCTCGATGATGATGAACGTACTGCCTTCCTGTGAAGCGTACTGAGCCTCGGTCTGAGCGAAAGACGGTGTGTATTCGCTCTTGATTGCAAGATACTCTGTGAAGCACTTGAACGCGTCAGCACCAAAGCCGACAGCGCAGAGAAGATATGCAATCGCTCCTGTTGCGGGAGAGAGGTTAATGCCCTTGTGCTTAAGATTCTTTTTGTTGATAAACGCTGTCGCAATGCTGAAAATTACAAGCAGAGCGATAACGGCGTACATTACATAAACTGAAAAATCAATCTTTGAGTAGAAGCCTGTTTCAGGCTCAAGAACATTGAAATACTGATAGATTCTCAGCGGACAAAGAATGAGAATGCTCAATGCCGCCGCGGCAAATGTTGGGACAAACGGATAACCTTTTTCACTTTTCATAGTTTATTACACCCGATTCTTTTTTTCTATGCGCTCCGACGCGGGAACGTATTCTGTGTTGAGAGTATAATCATACGCTCTGTCTTCAAGTTTTATATAATCGCGTTTAGACGCAACGCTCTTATATGCAGGTCTTATAATCTTGTTGCCCGTGGTGATTTCCTCAATCCTGTGGGCAAGCCAGCCTGTAACCCTCGCTGTCGCGAAAAGCGGAGTAAACAGATCCTCGGGAATACCGAGCATTTTGTAGATGAAGCCCGAATACAGGTCAACATTCGCGCAGATGTTTTTGTTGATTCCCTTGTATTTGCGGAAAATCTCGGGCGTGAGCCTTTCAACGGCGTCGATAAGATTAAACTCCTCTGTCATGCCGAGCTTTTCAGAGAATTTACGCGCTTCCTCTTTGAGAATAACGGCTCTCGGGTCGGAAAGAGTATAAACCGCGTGCCCCATGCCGTAGATAAGCCCCGAGCGGTCGTAGGCTTCTTTTTTGATAATCTTGCACAGATAATCCTCAACATTGTTGTCGTTCGTGTAATCACCTGCGTTAGCCTTGATGTCAGCTATCATGCCCGCAACCTTGAGATTCGCGCCGCCGTGTCTCGGCCCTTTGAGCGAGCCTATGCCTGCGGCAATTGCGGAGTAGGTATCCGTTCCGCTCGAGGTCAGCACTCTTGTAGCAAAGCTCGAGTTGTTGCCGCCGCCGTGCTCAGCGTGTATCATAAGGCAGGTATCAAGCAGAAGCGCCTCCTCACGGGTAAACTTTCTGTTTGACCTTATGGAGTTGAGAATACACTCAGCCGTAGTCTGCGCAGGCTTGATGGGATGAATATACATGCTCTTGCCGTAAAAATGCCTTCTCTTGACCTGATAGGAATAAGCCATAAGCGCAGGCATACGCGCGATAAGCTGAATTGACTGCCTTATAACATTCTCGACTGAGGTATCGTCGGGATTTTCGTCGTAGGAATACAGCGCAAGCACCAGACGCGCAAGCATGTTCATAATATCCTTAGACGGCATTTTCATAATCATGTCTTCGCTGAAGCCGTCAGGAAGCTCACGGCATTTGCCGAGGATTTCGCTGAAGGTTTCAAGCTGGGATTTGTCGGGCAGAAAACCGAAAATAAGCAGCCACGCGACTTCCTCAAAGCCGAAGCGTTCGTCTTCCATTGCGTTTTCGACTATTTTTGACATATCAAAGCCGCGGTAATACAGATAACCTTCGTGCGGAACTTTTTCACCGTCGTTAAGATAATAACCGTCAACTGAGCAGACGCGGGTAAGACCTGCCATAACGCCCGTACCGTCCGCGTTGCGTAAACCTCTTTTTACGCCGTATCTTTCGTAATTTTTAACATCGATCGCGTTCACTTTTTTTATATTGCTGACCAAGAAGTCAAGATTGTCCTGTGAAAGCGGTCCGTTATTCAAACTCATAAACTACACCACCTAATAATTCTCTTAATTATACAACATATTGACCGTTTAAGTCAAGAAATAAATACAGGAGTATAACAATAATATTTTAAAATATTGTTAATTTTTTGTTGCTCTTAACTAAAAGATATGGTAAGATAACAGCAGTATCTTTTTATCGGAGGGAAATATGAAAAGCATCGGAATTGATATAGGCACAACAGGCATCTGCGGCGTGAGCGTTGACGCTAAGAGCGGTGAAATATTAAAAACCGTCAGCCGCCCCAATGACTGTTTTATAGAAACTGACAGGGATTTTGAGAAAATTCAGGACGGCGAAAAAATCTTCAAAAAGGTTGAGGAAATCCTCGGCGAGCTGATTGACGGCGAGACCGAAAGCATCGGCTTTTCCAATCAGATGCACGGCATAATCTACACCGACAAATGCGGCAAAGCTCTCTCCCCTCTTTACATCTGGCAGGACGGCAGAGGAAATCTGCCTTATAAGGACGGCAAGACCTACGCCGAGTTCATGAACTCATTTTCGGGCTACGGGCTTGTAACGGATTTTTACAACAGAGTGAATAATCTTGTGCCCGAAAGCACCGCCTACGCCGTTACAATCGGCGACTTCTGCATAATGAAGCTCTGCGGCACTGCTCCGCTTATGCACATAACAAACGCCGCTTCCTTCGGCGCGTTTGACCTTGAAAAATACAAATTCACAGTTGATTTGCCCTATCTTCCCGAGGTTACGGCTGATTTTGCGGTTGCGGGCAAATATAAAAACATTCCCGTAACGGTTTCTGTCGGCGACAATCAGGCGAGCTTCATAGGCTCCGTAAGAGACAACAGCTTCGCTCTTATCAATGTCGGCACAGGCTCTCAGATTTCGGTAGTGCAGAAAAACAGCGAGCTGCCAAAAGGCATTGAGCCGCGTCCGTTTGACGGCAGCGGTTATCTTGCGGCAGGCTGTGCTCTCTGCGGCGGTCGCGCGTTCAAGATGATTGAAAGATTCATCGCTCAGTGCGCTGAGCTTGCGACGGGCGAGCTTCCCGAAAATCTTTATAAAAAAATCGACGCCCTGCTTGAAAGCAAGGACGAAACGACAATGCAGGCGGACAGCAGATTCTGCGGCACGAGAATTGACACAAAAATCAAAGGCTCATACACAAACATTGACGAGATGAATTTTACCCCGTCGGATATGCTCCTTGCGACACTCAACGGAATGTCAGCGGAGCTTCACGATATGTATGAGCTGATGAACGCCGAAACAAAAGCTCTTGTCTGCTCAGGCAACGGAATAAGGAAAAATCCCGCATTGCAGAAAATCGTCAGAAAACAGTTCAATATGCCTTTGTATTTTCCGCTCTATGAGGAGGAGGCCGCATACGGCGCGGCACTTTCCTCAATGGCAGGCAGTGGAATGTGCAAAGACCTTAATGAAGCAAGAAAACTTATAAAGTACAAAGGAGAATAAATTATGTTTTACAATTATCCCGTTTTCTTTGAAAAGAACAGAGTATTCAGAGTTTATAAGGGCGGCAAGCTCTTTGCCGATTTCTTCTCTGATGATTCGCAGGACGGCAACTATCCCGAGGAGTGGGTTGTTTCCTCCGTTCACGCTCTCAACGACGGCAGCACAGATGAGTACGAGGGAATTTCCAAAATCAAGGATTCCGACCTCTATCTCAGCGACGCGATGAAAAACTATAAAAAAGAGATGCTCGGCGATGCGGACGACATCGGCGTTCTGACAAAAATTCTTGACAGCGCAATCCGTCTTCCCGTTCAGGCTCACCCCGACAAGCCTTTCTCAAAGAAATACTTCAACTCCTGCTACGGCAAGGAGGAAAGCTGGTATATCCTTGCGACGCGCCCCGGCGGAAAGGTTTTCTACGGCTTCAAGGACGGCGTTACAATCGAGCAGTTTGAGCAGGCAATCAAGGAAAGCGAAGAAAGCAAGACCGTCATGGAGGATTTACTTGAATCCTTTGAGGTTAAGCCCGGCGATGTAATTTACATCCCCGCAAAAATGGTTCACGCAATCGGCGCAGGCTGTCTTCTTCTTGAGGTTCAGGAGCCGTCGGATTTCACCGTTCAGCCCGAACGTTGGTGCGGCGACTACAAGCTCTCTGACCACGAAATGTATCTCGGACTTGACAAAACGGTTGCTCTCGAGTGCTTCGATGTAGAAAAGAGATTCCCCGCTCCCCTCACCCCCGCAGTTCTTGAAGAAAAAGACGGCGTAAAATATGAATCCCTCATTGACGAGAGAATGACAAAGACTTTCACAGTAAGACGCGTTACCCTCAGCGGCGGCGAGTTCAAGCAGAGCGGCGGTGTTAAGATTTATGTTGTTACCGACGGCAGCGGCAAAATCACAGGCGACGGCTACGAAAAAGAAATCACCAAGGGCGATTATTTCTTCATTCCCGACGCGGCAAAAGATAAATTCACCCTCAGCGGAAACATGACGCTGATTGAGTGCTACAGATAATTATATTCGCAAAAAGCGGGCGGCCAATGGTCGCCCGTTCGCATTTTATGTACAAAAAAGCATTAAAGATGAAAAAATACAGTAAAAACTTAGTTGTGTCTGATATCTTGCAAATTCAGGGAAAATATGCAATAATATATACAGAATTATTTTAGGAGGATTTTGTATGTTTAAGCTTCCCGTATATACAGCGCCGGATTTTACAAAAGAGCCGTTCATTTCCGCTCCGAATGTTACAACTGAAAAGGCGGGAGACGGTTTTATTCCCGAAAACTTCTATGCAACCACGATTTTCCCTGAATATTTCAAAATTGACGGTGAATGGAAAATGGTTACACACAGCAGAATGGACTGCTCGGTTGTAATCCGCGGCGGTGAACCCTTTGTTGTTGAGATGCGCAACATCAAAGAGGGCGACGAAGTTGTTGTCAACCGCACAGATGATGCCTCAGACGGCGTGTTTGTGCATTATGACGGGTTTACTGAGGAAAAAGCCGCCGAAGATGAGATTCAGAATTTTTCTTTCAGAACAGGTCAATCCCGTGAAACCTCTTATTCAAGAGATTATGACCGTCTTTACGATATTCTCAGACACGACCGCGACCACGGCAAAATAGTATGGGTTCTTGGCCCTGCCTGCGCTTTTGACCACGATTCCCGTGCGGCGATGGCTTCGCTTATTGATAACGGATACTGCCACGCGCTCTTTGCAGGCAACGCCCTCGCAACTCATGACTTGGAGGCTTCACGCTTCAACACGGCTCTCGGTCAGGATATTTATCATAAGCACCACGTTTTCAACGGACACTACAATCATCTTCACCTCATAAATCTTGTGCGTAAGGCGGGTTCTGTTGCCGATTATGTCAGACAGAATAATGTTGACAACGGCATAATGAGCGCACTTGTCAGAAATGATGTCCCCTTTGTTCTTGCAGGCTCTATCAGAGACGACGGTCCTCTTCCCGATGTTACGGCAAATGTCTATGAATCGCAGGATAAAATGAGAAATCATACAAAAGACGCGACAACAGTTATCGCTCTTGCAACACAGCTTCACACAATCGCAACGGGAAATATGACGCCCTCATATCAGCTCATTGACGGCAAGCTTCGTCCCGTATATTTTTATGTGGTTGATATTTCTGAATTTGCCGTCAATAAGCTCAAGGACAGAGGTAGCCTGAGCGCAACGGGTGTTGTAACAAATATTCAGGATTTCATTGTAAACGCTGAAAGAAATCTTGTTCAGAAGAATAAAAATTCAGATTAAATTTTTCTCATGGAATAAAATACACGCAAAAAGCGGGCGATTGATAATCGCCCCTACCGATAAGGACGGAAGATTACAGGATTTTTGAACAACGGGACGCCGAGGACGTCGTCCCCTACAAGCTCGGTTTGAAAGGATCGATTGTAGGGGGTGGCGTCCCCGACAACCCGAAATTTACCGTCGGGAACGGAAAATTATGCAAAATCCGAACAAAAAATACAGCTCCCTTTGCACAAGGGAGCCTTTTTTTCTCGGGGTTAAACCCCGAGAAACGGGCGATTGATAATCGCCCCTACCGATGAAGACGGAACAATGTGCGGAAATGTAAAGCGGGAGCGCAACGCGCTCCCCTGCAAGCAGAATATGAAAATAATTCACTTTTTTGCAGGGGCGACCATTGGTCGCCCGCAGATTTACAATAAATTTCAAATAGAGCGCATACTGTGGAAAAAATTATTGCAAAATTATCGCATTGAGCACTCAATTATATAATTTTATCCGTGCTACCCCGAATATAAAAACCGTGATACCCCGAAATTAAAACTCGGAGAAGCCTTTGCCGCCGAAGAAGATGAAAAGAACATCGCTTGCGAGCTTCATGATTTTTGCAAAGAGTGCCGCAAAATCAAAGCTCTTTTCTTCGGGAACAGGGTCGCCGTTGATGATTCTGTTTGTTGTGTCGTAGAATTCAGCCTTTGCCGCGTCGAAGTCCTCAGCCTTCATGTTGGTGTTTTCAATCGCCGCTTCTGCCTTTGCGATTGCCGCGCTGAACTCGGCTTTCTGCTCAGAAGTGAATGAAGATGTATCAACCGCTTTCATGTTCGCAATGTCTCTCATGAGGTGCTTTGAGTCTCTCGCGACATTGAACTGCGGGAATCTGTCGGGATAGGTATGGACATCCTTGAACTCGGGATTTGTCAGAAGCTCGGCAACAAGGTACATTATTACGTTGTTGTTGCCCGTCTTTTCGTGGTCCTGACCGCAGAAGAAGAATGTCGTCTCGGGAAGAAGTCCGCAGTAAGCGTCAACTATTCCGTTAGGATCTGAGTGGTCGTGATGCTCGGGATCCTTGCAGTTATTGACGGGTGAAACATAGCCGTCGGGGAGCTTTTTATCAACGCCCGCGGAGTAACAGCCCATGGACTCGGAATTGAAATGGATAACGCCGTCAGCGTTTACATCGTCCCACGAATCAACAAGCTCGTAAAGGGTGTAGTTATAGTTGACAATGTTATAGACATCAACGCCGTCGTCAATCGCCTTGAGAATATTGTCAAAACGCTTTGTCTGAGCGTTATAGAACCAGTCGGTCTGCTCGCGGATTTTTGCGTGAGCGTCGTCGGAGAGATATTTTTCTCTCGCCGCGGGATAGTTGCCCGAGGGAACAAGTCCCCATATAAGCGTGCAGTAGCCGAGATAATCTCCCGCAAGAGTGTCCGCAACTTCATCAAGGATTCCGTTGAGCGCGCCGTTGGGAAGAATTCTCAGAAGAATGTTTATAAGGTAGCCGAGATAATCGTCTTCGCCTACAAGTGAGGGAATCATATCGCGGTAAAGCTCAACATCGTCGTCGATAAGACCGTACTCAAAGATTTCGCCTACAAGGATTGAACCGTCGAGTGCGGGAACAACATAAACTATTCTGTTGATGTCGTCGGCAACGGAGATGTTTTTGTCAATATAAAGCTGAAGAAGCGCGTCGGCAAGTGAGCCGCCCTGGCTTATCGGAACGATATTTACCTTGTCCGAGCCTGAGTCCTTCTTGACAAACTGAATGAACTCGTAAAGCTCCTCGGCGGTGTCAATCATGTTGCCGAGTGAAGCGTATGAGAAAACATAAAGCGTGTCCGCGCCGCCCTTTTCGATGTATCTTTCAAGGGGAAGATTTGCGAGGATATACTGCTGGTCGTGCTCGCTTAAATCGGCAAAGCTGTCGTTATATTTTGTGGCTCTGACATCATTGATGAAATGACCTGTTTCGTCGCAGAGCTGTTTTTTCATAAGAATATCGCAGAGCGTTTCGGCAACAGCCTTTGCCGCCATGCCGTCTTTATCTTTCTGAGTTATGAGAAGTCTCAGAAGCGGGAAAAGAGCCTTGCAGACTGCCTGCTTGACAATATCCGCTGTGGAGTCAAGGAAGAACGGCGGAGCAAGAGGATTGCCTTCGTCGTCGAGCACCTTTTCGCCGTTTTCATAATAGAAAACCTCGCTCTGGAAAATGCCCGGAATGATGATTGACGGAATCTGCTCCTCGTTGTCCTTTGCGAAAGACGCAACAGAGCAGGAAACCGCAAGCATAACAACCGCCATAATCAGCGCGATTATTTTTTTAACTGATTTCATAAGAATGCCTCCATATATAAATTTATAAAATTTTAACACAATTTTTAACCAAAGTAAAGCATTTAATGGTAAATATACTTAAAAATCCATTGTATAATATTGAATTTTCAGAGAAATTATGTTATTGTTATAACATTAAGGAGGTTTTTGTATGAAAAATTTAAAAAAGACTTTTTGCATTATTATGGCTCTCGCGATGCTCATTCCGTCAATAGCTTTATTCGCGGGCGCGGCAGACAAAGATGATTTCATCATCGAAAATCCGTATAAAAATGTTGACTGGGACAGCTGGCAGGCTTACAAAACTCAGCTTCACTGCCACACCATAGCCTCTGACGGCTATCAGACGATTGAAGATGCCATAACCGACTACTACGCGCTTGATTATGACGCTGTTGCGATAACAGACCATGGCACAATCAACAAGGGCTGGGACACAGCTCCCGACACTATTCCGATTGTACGCGCTATCAAAAAGGAGCGCACGGGCGGCGCAAAGAACCCGATTATTCCGCTCTCACAGGAATATTATCAGGGCGTTACAACAGGCACAGCCGAAAGCATCAACTTCTCATTTGAGCGCGGCGACGAAAGAATCGAAACAGGCAGAACGAGGACGCACTCAAACGGCATGCTCGACATTGAAAAAGGCATTGAGCTCAACATGGCTACACCCGTTGCGGACTGCCACCTTACGGGCTACTGGAGCGATTACGGTCAGGGACTTGCGGGCGTATTCGGCGACTACGAGACTCCCTCCGCAGGCGTTAAGGTTGCCGACGGCGTTTCAATGCTCGCTCACATCGGCGAATATGTCTATACCGACAAGGACTCAGCCGACCATGTAGGTCAGAAGGTTGACGAATACTATGTAAACAAGTTTGCGAGAATT